>LNEO01000243.1 GCA_001465015.1 Deltaproteobacteria bacterium Ga0077539
CTGCGTCTCGCTTCGATCACCGCGCGATTTCTCGCGCGCTGAGCGACCCGAGACGGCGGGTCGCGTCGAGCTTGTTGTCGGGGTGTTCGCTCGTTCGCGTCGGCTTCTCTGCGCTGCAGATCCACCGTCGCTGCCCCGCCAGCGTGAACCCGTCACGATCGCTCGTGTCGGGTCACTCTGGTGGCGCCGCATCGCCGTCGTTGTCGCCAACGTCCGCTCCTCGTCGCCGTCCCGCCGCGCGGTGCGCTGCGGACAAACGGGGTTGTATGCGAGGTCGTCCGAAGCTCAAACTTTCTCGTTACGATTTTTCGTTTTCCGCACTCATCGTGCGGTGGATTGCTTGTTCAGCGGCCCTACGCGCGCGGCGGCAAGCAGACGCGTCGGCTGATCCGTGGGCCCGTCGGGCTCGGTGTCCGTGGTCGAACCGCGGGCGCGAGTGAGCGACGTCGCGAAGCGCCGATCGCGTTGCGCTATCGAAGGAGCCGCGCGACGTGCACGCGGCGCTGGCCGGTGACGAGGACGTAGTTGCCGATGATCCCCCACGAGGCGCCTTCTTGGTGCCCTTCGCCCCAGTGAACGTCGATTTGCGCTTCGGGCAGGGAGGGCTGTGCTTCGAACCCGCTGAGCGCTCCGTCGGCGCGCACGTCAGTGGCGAACACGCGGCTCCCCCGGATCACGAAGAGCGAGCATCCGACGGAGAAGAGGTCGCCACGCTCGTTGCCATCACCCATGGGAAGCGCCGTCGTGGGCTCGAACGTCCCGAGCGTCGGCGAACCCGCGCCACGGACGCTGGCGCGAAAGAACCGAGACGAGTTGTTCTCTCGCGCGAAGATCCATCCGGCGTCGTCGGCCGTCACGACGAACGCTGCGTTGCCTGGGCGATTCGCGGGAAAATTTCCAGCGCGATCGAAGCGCCGCGCCAGCGGAACCGGGCTTCGAAACAGATCCGGGCGGCAGGTGTACCCGGCGAAGCTGAAGCCGCCGAGGTGCACGACCGCGCGCGCGACGCGCGTGCGATTCGTGATGGCGACAGCGACGTCCCACACGTAGCGATTGCCGCCGAAGGCCGTGTCGGCGTTCTCTTCGATGAGCTCGACGTCGCCCATCAACGCTCCCGCTCCGTCGAAGCGATACCGCGCGATGTGTCCGTTGCGAAAGTGCCACGCGTCGTTGTTGACGACCATCGCCGTGAATCCGTGCGGTCCGCCGCCGTGATCGCCGACGTTGCGAAAGCCAGCGATTCGACCGTCGGCGTCGAGCGAGCCCAGGTACAGGGCTCGCGTCGAGCCCTGTTGAGCGTGCACGTAGAAGCGGTTGCCCAGCGCAAAGGACGGCAGGGGATGGGAGGGTTCGCCGCCCCAGGGCGCGCTCGATGTCCACGCCGCGAGACGCGGACATGTGCGGGGCGGCGCAGTGTCCTGGACGACGTCCACGCCGCTATCGCCGAGGCCGACATCGATCGCCCCGGCGTCGCGAGCGTCCGGCGCGGCATCGAGCGGATCGGTCATCGCGTCCACCGTCGCGTCGCGCATCACGTCGCGCGTCGGCCGGGCGTCCTGGGGAGCAACCTCCCCGTCGTTGCAGTGAATCACCGAGACCGCTGCGGCCAGAGCGAACGCCCAGCTTGGGCTTCTCGAGTTCGAGTGGGACACGGCGAGATAGTATGTCCAACCACCGGGCGCTCCATCGCCAACTCGCGATCTGGCGCGGACGCGGTCATCGAAGACGGTGGCTCTTGCGCACCTTGGTTGCAGTGAGCATCGAACCGGCTTCATGTCACTCAAGGGCCTCGCGGCTGAGACCGTCTCCATCACCGAACGCGGACGCTATGTGTCGCCCTCGGGCCGATCGATTGAGTTTGCGGCTGCGATCCGGGCGATGCTCGAAGGCACCGCGCTGTACGCGCCGACGCAGCTCGAGTCGCTCGTCGCGGCGCTCGAGCCTGTGCGATCACCGACAGGCACGTCGATCGAGGTCACCGCAGAGAAGACCAGCGCAGCGTTGGCGCGGCTGACAAGAATCGCTCGAACGGACGATGGAGTCACAGCGCCGGAGGTGTTCGCGCTCAACTTCGCGTCTGCGAAGAACCCGGGCGGCGGGTTTCTCGGCGGCGCCAAGGCGCAAGAGGAGGACCTGTGTCGAGTGAGCGCGCTCTACACGTCGCAGATGACGCAGCGCGCGTACTACGACGCGAATCGCGCGACCGACTCGATGCTCTACACGGACCACGCGATCTACTCGCCGAGCGTGGTGTTCTTTCGCGACGAGTCCCTCGCGCTGCGCGAAGAGGTGTTTACAGCGAGCGTGCTCACGATGCCTGCGCCCAATGCTGGCGAGCACCTTCGGCGAGCGCATCGGGGACACACCGACATTCACGCCGTGCTCGACCGCCGCGTCGCGATGGTTCTCGCGATCGCCCGCGCGCGCGGCCATCGCGAGCTGGTGCTCGGCGCGTGGGGGTGCGGCGTGTTTCGCAACGACCCCGACGGCGTCGCCAAGCTCTTCGAAAAGTGGCTCGTGGATCCTCGCTTCGCCGGGGCGTTCGAGCGCGTCGTGTTCGCGGTGTACGACCGAAGCGACGGCCCCAACCGCGCGGCGTTCGAGCGCGTCTTCGTGAAGCGCGAAGCGGGGTGACCGCACGCCATGGAGCGCGCGAGTCGAACCCGCTCGGCGCTGCGCGGTCTTCGGCACGCGTTGCTCTTGCCCGAACCCTCGTCGGCTCAGTCGATCAGCGCGCCCCGCCGTCGCCTCGGTCGGGATCGACGGTCGGCGCGGCAACGCCCAGACGGTGGCAGAGGCAGGCCGGCGCAGCGCGCATCGCCGCTGTCCACAAGCGTGGACAGTTCGAGCACTGGCGTCGACATCGTCGCGGAGGCCGAACAGGGCGCAACGCGAATCAACCTGCAATTTTACTGCGATTCAGAGCGCGCCAGCGCCGGCTTGTCGTTGGCACGAACCGAGCAACAGCGTGAGGCACGGAGCGCAACGACGACGAACGCTTCGCTGTCGCGACGCGCTTCGCGAGGACCAACAAGGAGAACATCATGGGGACCGAATCAGCTGTGGATCGCGCTCGAATCGCAAAGGACTTCGCGGAGGTCTTCGGCAAGAAGCTCGACGCGATGAAGCTCACGTCGATCACGAACTCCATCACAGCGAACACCACGCCGTACGCGGCGAACGGATCGATCGCCGCGATCGTCATCTGGGATCGCGTGCAAGTGACCATCAACGACGGCAAGACCTTCGACGGTGACGCCTGGGGCCTCGGAGGCATCGGCGGCGGCGCGCTGATTGGCACCGTGTACACCGCCGACATCAACGCGCTGTACGCAAACACCAGGCGGTTCCAAGTGACCGCGACGCCCGTGTACACGAGCGTCGTGTTCTTGGATGAGAACTCCGCCGCGCTCGGGACGTTTCAGGCGGGATCCGTGTCGACGGTGACTGCGGTCAGCGGCGGTTCGGGCAGCTGGAGCTGAGCGCGACGCCAGCTCGAGCAGCGCTCGGGCCCGGTCTGGGCTGGCGATCACATGTCTGCGCCCGCGTCGCGCGATCGACAGGACGCCGCCGATCCGCCTGCAACGCTGAAGCGCTGCGATCTCGCGCTGCCTCACGCAGCCGATCGAGTGCACGACGGAGGCGAGTCCTACTGCCAACGATCAGCGCTTCGCCGAAGGGTACAGCGACGAGGCGAGCTGCTGCGGCCAGCACGGCGGTGAGTGTGGAGCGCGCCGTGACGGCGTGTGGGTCGGACCAACGCACATCGCGTTGGGACAAGACCAGGGCTGCGCCAACCGCAGCGCGCAGCGCGCCGGCGGGGTTCTCTGTGGCAAATCGCGGTAGCTTTCGGCCGCACACCGATGCTCACCGAGCCCGACGCTTGCTTGACGGACGACGAGCTCGCCGCGTGGCTCTCAGGAGCCCTCAGCGAGCACGACCGTACGCGCATCATCGCGCCCGACGCCGAACGCGGCGCCCTCGATCCGCAGTGCTCGGTGACCACCGCCGCAGGAACGCCCGCGTACATGGCGCCAGAGCTCTTTCGCGGCGCCGCCGCATCCGAACGGTCCGATCAGTTCGCGTTCGCGGGCACCGCGTGGCAGACGCTCTTCGACGAGCACCCGTTCGCGGCGCCGTCGATCCGCGCGCTGCTCGAACACATCGAGCGAAAGTGCAGGTCGCGCTCGACACAGACATCCCCGCGAACCGGTCGCTGCGGATCGTGGTGACCGTCACCGACGCGCAGGCCAACACCAACAGCTCGTGCTGTTTACGCGCGCGACAGGCAACGACGGAGGCCCAGACGCGGGCGTTGTGCTGCCGGCGAGCTTCTTCGGGAACCTACGCTTTGTTGCGCCCTCGAGGCGGCGAAGCGAATCCGCTGTTGGCGCGCTTGCTTCGACGCGCGTTCACGGATCGGCGGGGATCGAAGCAGGGTCGGGGATCGTGCTCTTGTTGCCGTCGCGAAAGGACGTGAAGTGCGGAGAGCAGATCTCGATGCCGCCATGGGCGAAGGAGTCTTGCACACGCTCGTTGAGCGCCGAGCTGACGAGGTGCAGCTCCGTCGGACGATCGCAGTAGCCTCGTAGCTCGTAGGCGACATAGAAGTCGTTGAGCGCCGTCTGAAGGACGTAGGGCTTGGGGTTCGCGAGCAGCCCAGGGGTCTTGGACGCCGCCTCGAGCAGCAGCGCGTGGACCTTTCGCCACGGAGCGTCGTAGCCAATCGTCACGCTCGTCGAGATCTGCACGCCTCCCTCTCGGGCGTAGCGCGAGTAGTTGACGATGCTTCCGTTCATCACGACGGCGTTGGGTAGAACGATCTCTTCGTCCTTGGTGGTTCGAATCCGAGTGTTGAACACGCCGAGCTCGACGACGTCGCCGACGGTGTCGCCGATCTTCACGCGATCGTCCGAGCGATACGCTCTCGAGTACGTGAGCACCAGACCGGCGAGCGCGTTGCCGACGACGCTCGAGGATCCGAGCGACAATAGAACTCCGAAGAACACGGCCATTCCCTGAAAGGCCTTGGAGTCGCTGCCGGGCAGGTATGGGTAGGCCATCACCGTCCCGAGCAACCACAGCACGAGGATCACCAGGCGTTCGGTCGGTCGCGCGAGGTCGGCGTGGAGCCACTCGAGCTTGAGTCTTCCGAGCGCGACAGCGTCAGCGACGCGCGCCACCGTGTGAGTGACGAAGCGCACCACGGCGACGACGACCGCGAGCGAGACGAGGTTGGGGATGTACCCGACCACCTGCGTGAACAGGGACCCCAGCGCGTTGCCGAGAGGCGTTACGAAGTAGTGAACGACGTTGTCGCCCTGGCCGACGAGCGCGGCCACGGCGAGCACCCAGAGATAGATCGCCGTGAGCGACGCCAGAACGCGGCCGGTCGAGAGCAACGTCTGGGTGAGCTGCGCGATGGCTTCGACGCCGAGCAGCTCGACCGAACGGATGGAGATGCCGCGGCCTCGGCGCTCGAGCGCGGCGCGGGCTCGCAGAAACAACGCGTCCGACCAGCGGCCGATGCGGGTCATCACGCGCGTCAGGAGAATCGTGCAGAGCAGCACTCCGAGGGCTCGCAACGTCCACGAGCCGATCTGCCAGAGGCGTTCGGGACGCACATGGCCGATCCACGAAGCGAGCGGGAGCATCTGTGCGCCGATGGTAGACGACCGCACCCGCGACCGTCGCGACGATATTCAACCGGTCACGGTGGTGTTGGTCGCATCGTGCCCGAACGCGGAAGAGTGGAAGCCGAGGTGACCGCGACGCAGAACGGCACGCGGCGCGCGCCCGTGCTGCGAGAATCACCCCCGTTGCGAGAGCTTCACGAGCGCGATCGCGAGCACGACGAGCAACGCGACGATGGTCGCGAGCGCCAGGCGAAACGCCGTCGGGTTCGCCAGCGGCGCAGGAGGCTCGGCGACGCGAGTGGGCGCGGGCTCTTCGCGGATCGCGCTCTCTTTCGCCGGTGGCTGTGGACGCGGCCTGATCGGCGCGATCGTCGGCCGCAGCGACTCGGACTGTGTCGAGTCGCTCGTCGTCCCTGGCGTGCCGGCGCCGAGCGCGGTCGCGAGCGCCACCTGAAGCTCGCCCGCGTTGCGATAGCGTTGGCTCGGAGCCGGAGCGACCGCCTTGGCGAGCACTCGCTCCCAAGGGCCCGCGTCGACGCCAAACTTCTTCGGCGTCGGAAGGGAGCTCTGCGCGGCGTTCCACGAGCGTTCGGCGCGCTTCTGTCGCTCGCGGAGGTCGAACGCGTCCCTCCCGGTGAGCAGCTCCGTGAAGATCACTCCGAGGGAATAGACGTCGGTGCGCGCGTCGGTGGACTGCACCGAGAGCTGCTCGGGGGCAGCGTGGCTCACGGTCAGGGCGCGATTGGACTCGTCGGTGATCTTTCTCGGCCCTCGGGCAGAAGCTGGCTCGAGCAGCTTTGCGATCCCGAAATCGATGACCTTCAGCTGCCTCGTCCCGCCGAAGTCCGCGAACATCAGGTTCTTCGGCGAAAGGTCGCAGTGCACGAAGCGATGTTCGTGCGCGAGCGCGATCGCCTCGAGCACGGGGTTCATCAGCTCGAGGGCCGCCGTCGGCGTGAGCGGCTCGCGGGGCGGGCGGCCGAGGTGCGCCGAGAGCACAGGCCCTTCGAGCCACTCGAGCGCCATCCACGGCGTCGCTGGCGCTTGTTCGGGCTTGAAGGTCCCGCGAGCAAGGATGCGGACGATGTTCGGGTGTCGGTCGAGCTCGGAGAGGGCGCGGATCTCTTCGTCGAACTTCTGGCGAAAGTGCGCGTCTTGCGCGGGCGAAAGCTCGGTCGTGACGAAGAACTTGATGGCGACCTCCCGCTCGAGCTCGAGGTCGTAGCCCTTGAACACCAACCCGAAGCCGCCCGAAGCGACGTAGGCGTCGACTCGGTACTGTTCATCGAGCACGGCATGTTCGAAGCGAGAACGGAGCGAATCGGTGTCCATCGTGCGAGGGAGCGCCGAGCGTATCCCGAACCAACAGCCCGTGTCGGCGCACAATTCGGCGCCGTGAATGCCTCGCGCACCTCCGCGCAACTACGACGCGGTCCATTGGTTAGCACCACCGCGCAACGATAGAACCCTTGTCCATGCTTCGCGTCGAGCACTGTCTGCTCAGCGTCGCGCTCGTGCTCTCGTCGAGCAGCGCCGTCGCTCAAGAGCTTCCTCGCGCACGACTCGAGTTCTCGGCGAGCGCGTCCGCAGAGCGCTGCCTCGACGAATCGCAGCTGCGTCAGCTCGTCGCTGCCAGACTGGGCCGCGACCCGTTCGATCCCACCGCAGCGCTCGCTGTCCGCGTGCGAATCGAGCGACTTTCGAGCGCCGTCCGCGCGACGATCACGCGCATCGAAGGGGCCCGATCGAGCGCGCCGCGCGTCCTCGAGTCTCGCCGCGCAGATTGCGCGGACATCGGCGCCGCGGTCGGACTCGCGGTCAGCATGACCATCGATCCGCTCGCGCGAACACCGCCGATCGAGCCCCCAGCGACGCCGCCCGTTCAGCCGCCGCAACCTCCGCTGCCGCCCGAGCGACCGCCCGCGCCCGCGCAGCCTGCGCGCGTCGATCCTCCGCCGAGTCTACCGCTCGCGCCCCATCGCCCGCCGCCGAGCAGAGCGCTGGTCGCGTCGACACCGCTGCCGTTTGCGCTCTACGCGTCCGCCGGACCCGCGCTCGAGTTCGCGACGCTCCCGACCGTCGCGCTCGGGCCTCAGCTGCTGCTCGCCGCGCGCTACGGCGCGTTCGGCGCGGCCATTTCGGGGCGCTTCGCCATGGCCTGGCCGTCGACGTTCGATCCGTTTGTCGTCCACTCGACGTTGGCCTCGGGGGCGCTTCGCGTGTGCGGCGTGTGGTCCGTCACGGCGTCCCGGATCGTCGATATCGAGCTGTGCGCGCTCGGATCGGTCGGCGCGTTCGCGGCCAACGCCACCCTGCTCGATCGATCGACTCCGACGACCTCGCTCTACGCCGCCGCGGGCGCAGAGCTCGCGACGAGCCTTCGTTTCGGGCGCTGGGTGGGCCTTCGGGTCGGCCTCGAAGGCGCGGCCACCATCGTTCGCGCGAGGCAGATCATCACTGAACAAGGCCGCGAACGAGAACTCTGGCTCGCATCCCCGTTCTCCCTGGGCGCCTCGGTCGGACCGATTCTCTACTTTCTGTGACGGAACGTGCTTCGCCCGTCCAAACAAAGGCCGTCGTGAACCTCGCTCCGAGGCCCACATCCCCGCGAACGACCTCGCCGCCGACGGCCTCGCCGAGCGACGACTTCGCGCCGTTCTTTCGCGCGCACTGCTCCTACGTGTGGTGCTCGCTTCGTCGGTTGGGAGTGCGAGACGCGGACCTCGAGGACCAGGCGCACGAGACCTTCCTCGCGATCTATCGCCATCGCGAGAGCTTCGATTCGAGCCGGCCGCTCCGGCCATGGATCTTCGGGTTCGCCCTCCGCGTCGCGTCGGATTATCGCAAAAACGTCTGGCAGAAGCGCCGCTCGCCCGACGCTCCAAAGGACGAACCCGACACGCGACGGTTGCCCGACGAGCTCGTCTCCAAGCGACAGGAGCAGGCGCTCGTCATCGAGGTGCTCGAGCAGATCGAGCTCGACCGACGCGCGGTCCTGGTGATGCACGAGATCGACGGCGAACCGATTCCCGTTGTCGCTGAGGCGCTCGCGATCCCGCTCAACACCGCGTACTCGCGGCTGCGGCTCGCGCGCGCGGATTTCGACACAGCCCTTCGACGACTCCGCAACCACGATCAGCACCCGCCGCTGCCTCCTTGGGACTCCACGATCCTCGCCGCCGAGCGCGAGCGCGAGGGCCCCTCGGACGCACAGTCCGACGCGCTCCTCGCTCGCCTCGACCAGTCGATCACGACGATCGCGGCTGCGTCGGGACCCGCCGCTGAAATCGCTGCCTCTGCAACGGCTTCCGCCAGCTCCGTTCCGCTCACCGCGGGCATGGCGCTGCGCCAGAAGCTGCTCGGAACAGCGCTCACCTACCTCGTCGGCGTCGCCACCGGCGCGCTCGTCCACGATCGAGTCACGCGGCGATCCCGAGACGTCCCTGCCGCGGCGCGCATCGCAGGGCTCGATTCGACGCCCAGCGCACAGCCCGCAGGATCGCCGGTTGTCACATCGCCAAGAGATTCCGGTGCGCTCTCCGCGACGGTGCGCGCCGCTGACGACGCGGGTCTCCCGCAGCCTGGCAGCGGATCGAGCGCGGACGCTGGACGCGTCGCGACGCTCACCGACGCGAGCGCGCCTCGGGTCGTCTCGCGCCAGCCCCAGCGAGGCAGCAACGACCTGTTCGCCGAGACCAACGTCATCGAGATGGCGCGCAGCGCGCTCGCGCGGGGACGCGCGTCGGCGGCGTTGGACGCGCTCGAGCAGCACCGCAGGCAGTTTGCGAGCGGTCAGCTCGCCGAGGACCGCGAGTCGCTCGCGGTCGAGGCGCTCGTTACGTTGGGACGCGCCGACGACGCCCGCCGTCGCGCCGAGGCATTTCGCCGTCGATGGCCCGACGGCGTCTATCGCGCGCGCGTCGACGCCGCGCTCGCGTTGATTCAGTGACGGACCTGCGCGCGACGCGCCAATACCTCGGGCGAACGCATCCGGAGATCACGCACATGAAACTGACGACACCCTCGAAGTCCATCGCCCGCTCGATCGCGGGAGCCATCGCGTGCGCCCAGCTCGTCGCGTGCATCGTGAACCAACCGCTCGGCGAGCGCGGAGACGGAGCCACGACGCCGACAGACTCCGCGCCACCCACGGACACGATGCCCACCATCGAGGACAGCGCAGCGCCGACGGACACGATGCCCACCATCGAAGACAGCGCAGCGCCGCGCGCGGACGTCCCGCCGATGCCTACCGACGCAAGCGCGGACGTGATGCGTGCAGACGCCGCTGTGGTTGACGTTCGGACCATCGAGATTCTGGCGGCGACGACGCGACCGATCCCAGCGCTCGGCAACGGCGCGACGAGCGTTCAGATCATCTTTCGCGATCGCCCAGCGATGACGCTCCCGTCGACAGTGCTCGAACGATCGGGCGACTGCGTGCTGCAAGAGATTCGCCCGGTCCCGAACGCTCCGCCTCCGACGTTGGATGGCGTCACCATTCGCGTGACGACGCCCGGCGGGACAGCGATGATCGCGCGGCGAGACTCGTTCTCGACCTCGGACCACGTGGTTGCGCGGTACACGGTGAACTTCCCCTCCCCGTTGCCGCCAGGGACGATGCTTCGTGTCGAGGTGGACGCGTTCGGGAGCGTCCCGTCATTTTCGCGAGACGTGCTCGTGACCGACGTGCGGTACGCGCCACCCTCGCCCGTCACGGACACACCCATGGCGCGCTACCTGACTCGCACCGCAGGTCAGCCGATGCCGATCGCCCTGCAATTCTCCGGCGCGATGATGGCCAGGTCGGTGTTCGACGTCGTCATGATGTCGACCGAGGGATTGGTGCGAGAGCTTCGCTGCGAACTTCCTGCGAGAGCGACGTCCACGACCGTCGCGAGCTCGCTGCTCGACCGCGCTGCGCCGTTTGCAAACACCGCGGTGGGCGGAGCCTCCGTGTTCCTCGTTGGAATTCACGACAGCACGAGCAGCGCGCTCTCGAACGGAACCACCGTGTCGATCATGAGCTCGGCGACGTTGGTCTCTGGGCTGCGTATTTGACCGGACGTGGCGGTCGCCACGCACGCAACGGGTGGGATTGCGGATCGTGCGCAGCACATTGCCAGCGGTCGATCCGAGGAATTGAGCGAGCGTGCGGGTGGGCGACGCACAGCTCGATCGAAGCGAAGGTGATATCAGCTCGTGCCATGAGCGACGAAGCGCGAGGACCGCACGTGGTGAACGTCAACGAGGTTCGAGAGGAAGAGGGCTACGAAGGCCCTCACTGGGGACACGCGTGGAAGGTGCTCACGCCGACCATGGGAAAGGGCAGGCTCGGAGTGAACCAGACCCGTCTGCCGCCAGGGCGAGTCGCGGTGCCGTTTCACGCGCACCAGCGAGAGGACGAAGTGTTCTTCGTGCTCTCGGGACGGGGCGTCTTGCGGTACGGCGACGAGCTGCGGGAGCTACGTCCTGGTGACTGCGTCTCGTGTCCGGCACGCACGGGAATCGCTCATCAAATCGCCAACCCGTTCGACGAGGACCTGGTCTACCTCTCGATCGGAGCGAACGATCCCGACGAAGTCTGCATCTATCCCGACAGCGGCAAGGTGCTGGTGCGCAGCCTCGCGTCCGTCGGGCGGCTCACGCGGACGGACTACATGGACGGCGAGCCAGAACGCCCGCAGATCCTCGCGCTCGTCGAGCGCCTCGCGAAGCCGTAGGCACCGTATCCAGAGCGCGCTCGCGCGGTCAGGACGGGTCGCACACCTCTGGTTGCGCGAGCGCGTACCTCCCGCGGGAGCTCGTGACCGTTCCCCGAACGATCACCGCTCGACCGTCGGCGGCGAAGTTGCAGCACACCGCTGAGTCGTCGCCCGTGCACGTGAACGGTCTGCCGCGCTCATCGCTCGCCGACAGCGCGAACGACTGCGAGTCGGCCCCTCGCGTCGCGCGGCGCAGGCTGTGACGAACAGTGCATCAGAAAGAGAAACCACAGCGCAGCGACGGACGAACGTTGCTTCATCGAAGACTCACTTTTGCGGCGATGTCGCCGAGCGCACAACGCTCGACCCACGCACGGCACATTGACGCGACGAGGTCACCGGACCTTGGTGCTCGTGCGCGCCGCGGGCGCGCGAATGGGCTCGGCGCGGGCCTTTCCTTCGTACGTACTAAGCTCTTTTTTTAACAATTTCAGCATGTTGCAAAGTCAGTTTCCGGACCTGCGCCCGTCGAGCGATGGGCGGCGCCGCGCACGTCGCGCATGGTCGCTTCGCCTCGTTCGCTCGCGTTTCCAGCTCCGCCGGCACGACCCGCGCTGGCCTCTGGGTCGCCGGTGGACCGTCATGAATCGAGCGGATCGATCTGCACCCCTTCGACGTTGCAGACTGACCGCATCGCTCGGTCCCGTACCCCCTTAGCAGGGAACCGGATTTGGGCGCGACAGCCCTGGTATTCGTGAGGGAACAACGCGTACGCTCGCTCGCCCCGCGGCCAGCGGTCGAGCCCTCATCGTCACCCCAGTTCTGTGAGGGAAAAGAGCAGCGCAGCTTCGGCCCGGAGCCAAGGGGCCGAAGCTGCGAATCGTCGCGGGTGTGGTTTGGCCGACACGCTTTCGGAGAACCGCTGTGCGGTCCCGGCACGCTCGTGCTCGATCTGCGCTGTGACCGCATTCGTGCTCACACCCGTTTTCGAGAACCGCGCCTGCGGCACCTCTGTTGCACGCGCGTGGGGCCACCACCATGCAAAGGATCGAACGGCGTCCATCGAACGTGCTGGTTTCCGCTCGCCTGCGGTGGGCCATCTCCGTTGGCGTCGCGACGGTGTGCGCTTCCTCTCCCGTTCTGGCGCAAGGTCGCCCGAGTGAGGCGCAAGCCGTTCGGGCCACCGTCGTGAGGCTCGACCACGGCGATCTGATCATCGACACAGGCAGCGAGGCCGGAGTCACGGCGGCGACCGAGTTCACGCTGTATCGACCGATCACCGTTCGACACCCGATCACCGGTCGGCCGCTGCGCGATCGGTTCGCGCTCGGAACCGTGCGTCTGCGCGTCGTGGGTCGCGTTCTCTCGCTCGCCTCGACGGACCCAGCGCTGCTGCGCGAACCTGCGGTGGGCGACGAGCTCGAGTCGACCACCCTCGTGACGAGCTCGACCGCCAGTCGCCCCGGACCCGTCGAGCCCAATGCCAGCGAAGCCGACGGTCGACCGCCGACCCTCGTCGAGATGCCTCGGCAAGGCGCGGTGAGACGTCCCCCAGATCGCCCGCCGCAAATGGTCGCGGTGCCCGGAGTGTCTGCAGAGGACGCCGCGCTGCTCGCGACGTGGCTCGCCACCTTCGGACGCACGCCCGAGGTGCGCATCAACGAGTATCGACGGTTTCTTGCGCGGCATCCGAGCTCGCCTCGCGCCCTCGCGATCAACCGAGAGATCGATGCGCTGCGGGGGCTCGTCGCGCAGTCGCAACGCGAGGACGAAGAGCGCGGCGACGCCTCGCGCGTCCCGTCGGGCCCTCAGCCGTTGACGGCCACGGCGGGAGCGCTCCCCTCATACGACGAGGGCGAGCAAGCGGTGCTCTCGCTGCAAGCGCTGCCCTTGGACGAAGTGCGCGCGGTGCTGATGCACGTGCGCGCCATCCACAGCGGAACGTATATGACCTTTGGCGCGCGGCCCGATCGCGAGGGGTTCGTGCGAATCGAAGTTCCCTCGAGCGTCGTTCGCGCGCCGGGCTTCGAGTACTTCGTCGTCGGTGTTCGTAACAACGGAGCGGAGTTCGACGTGGTCGGCAACGGCGCGAGTCCGGTCGCCGTCGTCGTCCACCCGCCCGCGCCCGCCGAGCGTCGGCCGAGCGAGAGCACCACAGTCGAGCTTCGCGCCGACCTGGTCGACCGCAATCGCTTGCGAGGCAACGACTGGTATCTCCAGATCGAAGGCGATTTCTTTCAGCGGCTCTCGCTCGGCCCGCTGTTTGGCTACCGGGTCGGCTTCGGGATCTTTCGCGGCGAGACCGGGTCGCTGCAGCAGCTCGACGTGATGAACCTCCCGCCGACGCCGCTTCAAGTCGCGTTCGGGTTTCACGAGCTCGAGTTCAAGATCGCCGCGATCCTCTCGCTCGTCGGGCGCGTCACCGTCGGAATGAACGGCGCGGGCCTGGTCGCCGGCGCTCAAGCGCGAGTGCGTATCGGCGACGAACGCGCCATCTGGCTCATGGTGGGCGGCGAGGTCCTCTCGGCCTTCGGCCAACGAGGCTTCGCGCAGCTGATGTTCAGGCCGCACCCCAGCATTCGACTCGGCGCCCTCTTCGAAGTGACCCACTTCGAGTTCGACCGCGGCGACCCCTCGTTTCGCATCGCCGCGACGTCGACCTTTCAGATCGCGCGCTGGTTCGGCGTCGGCGTCCGGGCTGGCTACCAGGCTCGCAACATCGCGCACTCGGGGCCGAGCGGCGGCCTGTCCCTTCGCTTCGACTGGTGACCGAGGAGCCACGCCATGAAGAACCTCACTGCCTCGATCGCCGCCCTGATCATCGCGACCATCGCCGCGAGCGCTTCGGCTCAACCGCAGATGGACGCGTCGATCTCGACCTCACCCGATGCCGCAGCGACCTCGGTCGACCAAGACGGCTCCCCAGCGCTCACGCAGGACAGCGGCTCGCCCCCCCCACCCGTCGAGCCCGCGCCGGACGCGTCGGCGCGCGCGCCGGAGGCGATTCCTGTTCGCCCCGAAGCGCTGCGCTTGCTTCACGCTCCAGTGAGCTTCGTCTACGCGAGAGAGAGCCTCGAGCTGCACGCGTCGTTCGTCGCGCCCGAGCGCGCGCAGCGCCCGCTCGTACGGTATCGGCTCGACGCCGGCCCTTGGAGGGAGGCTCCCTTCAACCGAGGAGCGGCCGACTACGTCGCGACGATCCCTGGCGTCGAACCGTCGGTCTCGAAGATCGAGTACTTCATCGATGTGCTCGGACCGAGCGGCACGACCGAGGCGCGCTTCGCGAGCGAGGCTGCACCACAAGTCGTCCTCGTACGAAGAACCGACGGTGACGCTCGCGAGCTGCGCGACTTCCGCGCGTACAACGGGACGCGCGCCGAGGTGCTCGCGCGAGGAGAGTACGTCGACTTCGGCATCACCCCGCAAAACACCGCGGATTGTCGCCCTCCCACGCCGTATTGCGTCGACTGGTACTACCACGTCGAAGGGAGCTTTCGTTATCGGTTCTTGCGCGTCGTTCGTTCGATCCGCTTCGGATTCGGCCACATGCGCGGATACACAACGTCGGTCAATCCCCGCGCGGGCGCAGTTGCAGGACCCAACGCGAGCGTGGGCGCGGACTATGGTCTGGGTGAGATCGAGTTCGGATTCACGTCGTGGCTTCACGGGTCGGTGGGGCTGTTGCTCGGCGCCAACGAGCTCACGGTCTACGCAGGAGCGACGCTGCGAATCGAGTTCATCCCGACGCCCTACACGCAGTTGAGCTTCGGTTGGTGGGGCCTGCTCGGAGTCGGAAACGTCGTCGACGGCTGGCTGCGCTGGACGACCGTCCCGCGCACGCCCATGGGCGCTGGAATCGAGCTGTCCAACCTCCCCGGCGCCAACAACGCATGGGGAACACGGCTGCTCGTCGAGGTCGCGCGCGAGCTCGGTCGCTACATCGTGATTGGCGCGCGAGGCGGCTATCAAGCGCGCAGCCTGGTCGCCGGCGGACCGTCCGCGGGAGGCTTTCTCGCGGTGCGCTTCTGAGCCGAGCGATCGCCAGCGACCCGAGCGGCAGGGCGCGGGTACGATCGCGACGGGCAGCCCGCGTACCTTCTACGCGCCGGGGCTTCGCTTTGGGGCAACGAGTGAACCAACGGGAGGCGTCAGCTCGGTGCGGGTCTCGAGAAAGCGCGCGAGCCGATGAAAGTCCGATCCCGGCTGGACCAGCCGCACTTCGGCGCGAAGCGTCTCCGCGTTGATCAGCGATGCGAAGGGAACGTAGTGCAGGTCGAGCTGCCCGGACACCGAGACCATGTGCGCGTCCAGCCCCTCTTCGACGAGCGCTCGATACGCGCCCACGCCGAGCTGCGAGCCGAGCATCACGTCGAACGCGTGCGGCGGAGCGCAGCGTGACTCGTAGCCGAGCTGAAGGCCGATGAGCTTCTTGCTGCGTCCCGTGCGCGCGAGGTAGCGCGCTGCGACGCGAGCAGCGACCATCTTGCCGAAGTCCAGGCTCCCGAGGGCGATGTGTCCGTGCTCGTCGCGGCCTGTGTCTGCGAGGAGGTTGTCGGGCAGCATTTCTGCGAGACCTTCGGCGAGGATCACCGTTCCGTAGCGCTTCTGGTGGCGCTCTTCGCGCTGCACGATGAGCTCGACGATCTGCTCGACGAGCGCGTCGAGGTTGAGGCGGCGATCGGCGCCCTCCCCCTGGGCCAACGGCCCGGTGA
>LNEO01000244.1 GCA_001465015.1 Deltaproteobacteria bacterium Ga0077539
TTTTCGCCCCATGGTCTCGACGATGAAGTAGCTCGCGGTCGCGATGGCGTCTTCTCGCAGGTTCATGAGCTCTTTGGCCATGAAGTCCACCGCGGTGAAGAACCCGAACGTGAAGTCGATCCCGCGGTAATCGTTGTCGATGGTCTTGGGCACATGGACCACGCGCACACGGCGAGCATCTGCAGGGAGTCTTCGCTGATGCTCGACGAGGAAGTTCGCGGTCTTCAGCGTGTCGTCGCCGCCGATCGAGATGAGCGCGTCGACGTCGAGGTCGCACAGAGCGTTGTAGACGTTGTCGAGCTTCTCGCGCTTGGCGGGGTCGTCGAGGTCCGCGGCGCGCTGAATGGCCTTTCCGGGGTTGGTGCGGGCCGTGCCGATCGCGACGCCGCGGCTCGCGCGAAGGCCACGCGTGTCGCGCTCGGTGAAGACCTTGTAGTGCTGTTCGGGCACGAGCCTGTGCCTGGTCGGGTGGTAGTCGACCAGGTTCGAGTAGCCGTGCAAGAACCCGATCACCTCGCGACCATCCGAGATGAAAGACGTCGCAGCGGCGCTGATCACCGCGTTCGCCGCCGGCGCGGGGCCGCCCGAAAACACGAGTCCGACTCGTCGAATGTCCGCTTTGCTCACGGTGACTCTCCTCCTGCCGCCTCGCTGCTCACATACGTACGGGGATCTGCCAGTTGCTCGTGATCGTGATGCGCGCGGCGTCGAAGCTCGGAGGCCCTAGAAATCCACGGGCGTTTCGTGACGTCGGCGCGGTCTGCGCGACGAGCGCGCTGGGAGCAACGACGCACATCGCGAGGAGCGATGCGGTCACCGAGCGCGGAGCAACGAAGTTCACGAAGGACGAGGCTACGCAGGGAGGCGAAGACGTTCCAGCGATCGGCGAAGCAATCAGCGCTCGCTGGTTCAGTACCTCGAACTGGGCGGGCTGCGCCCTGGACGGAGCACCGATTGGAGCTCCATCGAGACTTCGTACGCGCTCGCCTGACGGTACTCGGGCTTGCGTCGAAGAGTCCTAGCGACGATCGTGCTCAGGGCGTTGGGCCAATCGTGGTTCGGGCTCGTGCGGGGGATCTCCGCGGGCCCCTCGGTTTGCAGCTTCGCTGCGACGAGCTTCATCCCCACGCCCACGAAGGGGAGCCTGCCGCACAAGAGCTCGAACAACACGCACCCGGCTGCGTACACGTCGCTGCGGGCGTCGACCTCGTTGCCGAGGAGCTGCTCGGGCGCCATGTAACCGAGCGAGCCGAGGATTTGGCCCTTCAGCGTGATGGGCTTGGAGCCATCCGTCGGGCGCGCGATTCCGAAATCGATGATCTTCGCGGAGGACACGGTGGCTGTTGAGACGAGGATGTTCTGCGGCTTGACGTCGCGATGAATGACGCCGGCCTCGTGCGCCGCGTCGAGGCCGTCGAGCACCCCAATCATCAAGCGCACAGCCTCTCGCCATGGAAGCGTGCCTCCGCTCTTTGCCGCGAGCAGATCGAGGGAGGTTCCCTCGACGAACTCCATGACGACCACCGCGACGCCGCCCTCGAGGTAGCCAAAATCGAGCACGCGAACGACGTGCGGGTGAATGATCCGCGCGAGCGACTGCGCCTCGCGTTCGAAGCGCGGCTTGTGCTCGGGCCCATCGAGGCGTTGAACCTTGACCGCGACGGGCTTGTCGCCGACGAGCGAGCGCCCCTTGTGCACCGAGCCAAACGCGCCGGAACCGAGCATCGCCCCCAACGCATAGCGCCCGAGCACGATGGTCGAACGGTCGGAGGGTGACTGTGGTGGGTCCTTCGCCATGAACGAGCTCTATCCCAACACAGCACTCGCCGAACGGGAGAGCAATCGTGCTCGCGCCGAGATGGTTGGTTGGGTTCAGGATTTGCCGGTTATGCCCGAACCCACCAGGCGAGGCGCACGGTTCGAGCGCGTGCGACTCGGGGCTCGTCGAGCGATGGGCGTGAGTGCAGTTTGTGCGCAGCCGCGATCCGCGCGAGGCCCGCGGTCGAACGCCGCTGCGCACGATCTGCAATCACACCGGCCTGGACTGAGCAGGGAACCGGATTTGGGCGCGACAGCCCTGGTATTCGTGAGGGAACAACGCGGACGCTCGCTCGCCTCACAGCCAGAGGTCGCGCCCTCATCGTT
>LNEO01000245.1 GCA_001465015.1 Deltaproteobacteria bacterium Ga0077539
TGCTGTTGCGATCGAGACCTCGACCGCTACGCACACTTCTGCCCGCACGGACTCTCCGAACAATTCTCAAACCAAGCACGGCTTCCGTGGACGGTGCCAATTTCGCAGCGTCGATCGCCAGCGCCGGAGAGAAGAACCATGGAGGAGGAAACCAAATGCCAGAAAATCCGGCCGTTGCGCTCGGGGCGATTCCCATCGGACCAAAGTTCGTGATGCACCCAGTGGCGATGCCGATCACTGCTGTGCCATGATCTCTATTTCCGACAGCGGAGTTGATTCCTCCGACATGGATGACGTTTGGGAGATTTTCGTGGTTGAAGTGAAAGCCTTCTTCCACATCCACCATGAACAGCCCTGGCCCCGTCGAGCCAGCCACGGTGCGAGCGAAATCGATGTCGTGCCCTGCGACCAGCGTCGAAGTGCTCAGCGGTGCTGGAAACGTCGACCCTCCCGGCCGCCCGCCCTGGTACGTCAATGGTGCAACGGGGGCGGTATTCGTCACGCCGGGCAGTTGATCGGTACACGCAGGCGTCGACCGCGGCGGCGTCCCGCGTGGTTGAAGATACGCGTACTCGACCAGCGGATTTCCACGCAAGATACCGAGCACTCGCGACGATTGCACCATGTCTTCACGCGGAAGTACGATGGCGCCTGCGGTCGTGAGGTCCTCGTACTCTGCGCCGTGCCTCGACTCGAGCTCGATGCGATCACGCTCTGCTTGTTCTTCCCGGGCGGCGACCACGAACGGCACGATCTGCGCCCCCGCTTCGCTTCGAAGCTGCGCTTCGAGCTGTGCTCTCTCTCGTTCGACGTCCATCGTCGCTGATGCAACCCACGCGAGGCGATCTCGATCGTCAGGCGTCAGGTCGCCGATGCGCGCCAGCGCTCCTGCCCGCACTCGTACCTTTGCTCCGTCAGCCAGTTTGAACACGATCAGGTTCGGAAACGCGTGCTCCGCCCGCAGGTCACGACCAAACTGTCGATCCCATCGCATTCGTCGCAGAAGTCCTCGCGCGTTGCGTGGCAATCGAGCCGGCGATTCTTCGGCCGAGACAGTTGTCGCTGCGTCGCTGCTCGATCCGTCCATCGACGCCAAGCGAACAGCGAATACCCGAGTGTCGGTGTCAGCGGCACATCCTCCAGTCAGAACAGCAATCAGGGATAACCCGATACCCCCCCCTGGTTTTGTTCACCAACCAATTCGATTCGCGCTGATGAGAACCGATTCCACGCCTGACTCGTCTCGTCCCACTTTTCCACATGATCCCACCACTTTCGATACTGATGTTCGCCCGCTGAGTGTTGCGCTAGCCGAAACGCGAGTACGAGTCAAATCGAGTTCTGCACGGGAATCAACGGACGTCCGAACACCCATCTCCGCGCGTCGTGCGCCATGAAGAAACGCAACAAAAACCACTAGCTCTCCGCTCTTGACGCGCCGCGTTTGACGCGAGTTATTCGATTTTAACTGCCTCCACGAGCGCGTCCGAGGTCGCGCCGTTCACGTTCCCGTCGGACGCACTCTCGGGACTCTGGCCCACAGCGCGAACGTCTCGGCCAGCTCGTTGGCCCACTCGCGCACTGCTGGCTCGCTGTCGTTCGGCCAGCGCTCGGCGCGCGCGATCCTCGCGGCGTCCATCGCCTCCAACGACGCGCCCGCTTCGAACTGGTACTTCGCGCGCTCGGCGAGCGTCTGCGCGGGCAGCGATCGAGCTCCGAAGCGGACGATCAACGCGCGCGCGAGCGGGGGTAGCGGTTGCTCTCGCAGCGCGAAGAGCGAAGCCAGACGGTTCGCGCGGGCCAGGTCGTCGCCCGCCCAGCGCAGCGCGGACTCGACGGGGATCGCTTCGACGAGCACAAGAGCGCCGATCGAGCGGACTCGGTCGATCAGCGCGTCCGAACCTCGCTCGAGGCGATCGAAGAGCGCGCGGCCCAGCGCTTCACGGTGTTTCTCGGCGGTAAACCACACGCTGCGATCGATCTCGTACAAAGACTGGTCGTCGCGCGCGACTGCGTCGAGGGCGAGCCCGAGGGCCGCTTCCGCCCTGCCGTTCTCGCAGGCCCAGCAGAGCAGCTTCGCGGCGAGCCACCAGCCGTGCTGGGTCAGCTTTCCAGCCATCGAGCGCGTCAGGGAGACGAGCGCCTCGTCGAGCAGCGCGTCCGACGGCTTCTCGACACGGCACAGCAGCGGACCGATCGCGAGCGCCGCCATCGAAGACTCCCCGAAGCGCCCATCGATCGCGCGCAAGAGCGTGCGCGCGTCTTCCGTAGACGGATGCTCCGTGCCGATTCGGCCGAACCAATCGAGCGCGGTCTCCGGCAGCGCCCCGCGCGCGACGATGGCCGCGACGCGCTCGAACGGAAACCGCTCGACCCTGCTCAGCGCGATCCAGCAAGCCACGGCGAGCACGGCAGTCGAGTCTCGCTCGCTCCAATCATCGATCCATCGCAGCGCGCGCTCGACGCGGCCCGCCATGTGCTGTCCGAGCACATATTCTGCGAACAACAGCGGCGCGTCGCTCAGCGCGTCGACGAGGGGCGCGAGGAGCTTCGCAGCTTCGTCCTTTTGTCCGAGCGCGAGGATCACCGCCGCTCGAGCCGGCAGTCGCGGCTCTCGCAATACGGCCAGCGACGACAAGATGGCGGGCGGCTCTCCTTCGAGCGCGGCCTCGATCACCGAGGCGTCGACCTCGGTCGCGTTGCCGCTGTAGCGGACGAGCTCGTCGCGCAAGCGTTGCTCGAAGCCCCTCGGCGCCGTGGCTCTGTCGATGAGCGCGAACATCGCGTCGCCCGCCCAGCTTCGAAACGACTCGCCGCGCTGCAGGACATCCCGCCGAATGATCGCCCGATCCGCGTCGCCGAGCGCCGCGAGAGCGAGAGAGAGCCGGCCGTGGTCGACCTTCGCGTCGCGGAGCTCATGGGGGCGCTTCGAGAGCCGCACGAATGCGTCGATGGCGGCGCGACTCACGAGGGCGTCGTCGCTGGACATCGCGTCGACGAGGGCGCTCCAGATCGTCGATTCGACCGCCGCACGTTCGTCCCGCGACAGGGGCGCTGGACTCAAGACCGAGTGCTCGGGGTAGAGGAGCCGTGCGCATCGAGCGATGGTCCACGCTCGCTCGACAGAGGACCCGACGCGAAGCCTCGCGTCGAGAACCGCGATTCGGCGCCCCTGGTCGGACGTGTCACGGCCTGCGCGCGCGAACGATTGCGCCCACAGCTCGGCGATCGGCGCGTTGGCGAATTGAGTCGGCGATTCTTCGAGGGCCAGAGCGAACATGGTCGGCTCGAGCGCTGCCCACTGTTCGTGCGTCTCGTCACGATCGAGCAGCGCGGCCAACATCCGTGCGAGCCACTGGTGTCCGCTCGTCGAGCGCCAACTGTCCGCAGGGACGCTCGTCGCGTGACGAGCGAACCACGCGGCGATCGGCCGCGGAGCGTGCTCGCCTGCGAACAACGCGAGAGCACGCCACGAGCGCGAGCGCAGCACCTCGTCGAACGGGTGCTCGCTGACTGCGTCAGCGACGGATCGACCCAGCGCAGCGAGTTCACCAGACGAGAACCCGAGTGACTCCGCTCGCTCGATCAACCGCGAGAACTCGTCGGGAAACGTCGTCGCTAGCGCGCGCGCGCGCTTGGGGCCGTCGGGATCGGGAGGGTTCGAAAGCGTCGCTCGCAGCACCTCGCGCTGAAGGATCCAGGGAGTGACGTACCGAGGCCCGTCGGTCCGAGACACACGAACGAGCCCTCGCTCTTCACAGCGCTTGCGCGCGGTCGTGACCTGCTCTTTTGTAAAAGGGTTGTCGCAAGCGTTCAAAAACTCGCCGAGTCGCTCACCCGTCGCGTTGTCCCAGGATTGGTCCTGGTGGAGCATGACGAAGAGCAGCGCCAGCAGTCGCACGTCGATCTCGTTGCGCTTGGATCCGGCGAGCACGAGCTTCGTAGCGTCCTCGATCCGAAGTGGCCTTGTCGGTGCGTTGTTCGCCTTCAACTCATCCGCAAGAAGGCGCGCGAACCATGGAAATCCCTCGGAGAGTCGCACGACGTCGTTGAGTCGCGGATGATCTACCCCCAACACATCCTGCGCGATCTTTCGGATGGTGTCATCCTGGAGCTCGGGCAAGTCCTTCACGACTGCCCAGTCCGGCGTGCCCCCGTCTCCGCGGACGAGGCGATGGTAGATCGGCGAGATGATGATCAACCGCGCCTGCGTCGCCGAAGCTCGTGCTTTCTGTCGTGTGAATTCACTCGAGATGGCCTTGGCCTCGCCTGCGTCGTGCACGTCGTCCGCAACGAGCACCAGCGCTGGCACCGAGTCCAGCAGCGAGAGACCGAGATCGAGCGCTTCGAACGCCTTCGCTGAGTTCGTCGTCCAGACGGCATCGTCGTGTCGTGCATGGGCGGCGAGGGTATCGACGACGACACGCGTCTTGCCGACCCCCGCGGGACCACGGATCCAGAGCACCGGATCGTCCCCCGACAAGAGAGACTGCACCGCGCTCTGGACCACCTTTTGCCCAGGATCGGCAACGAATCCAGGTTCGCCGCGGTTGCTCGCGAGATCGGTTCCGATCTCTTCGTTGGTCAGCACGAACGGTGGCAGGCGGCAGAGTCCGAGCAGCTTCGAGTGATTGTCATCCAGCGACGGTCGCACCTCGAGCAGCCAGTCCGCGAGGTCGTCCGAGCTGAGCACCGTGACCTGGGCCGTGTACTTCGCGCGATCTGCCTCGTCCGCGAACAGCGCCTCGATGAACGAGCGCTGGATCCACTGCTTGCCGTTCTCTCCCTCCTCGGGAGCCGTTGTGGCCCTGGACTTCGCCGGCGTCTTCGAGGACTTCTTGGACTTGGTTTTCTTGGACGTGCCCTTCTTGCCGCCTATCGTTGTTCCCGTCTTTGGGTCGAGCGTGAGATGGTGATTCGCGACGAGGAAGACCTGAAACCCACTCTTCAATCGACCTGGAATCTTGCTCGTCTTCTTCTTCGCGTCCGCAACGAAGTCCGCTTGGATCTCGCTGGTCCCTGCGCGTGCTGGGGCCTTGCAAGAAACCGCCACCTTGCCGTCGGCCCCGAGCCACGAAAACGGCGCTTCGAGTGCTCGTGAGGGCGCTTGCGTCCACCGGCTGGCACCGATGTCGACGCCGCCTTCTGTGACCCCCGATGGTGCTGGCCACGTGAAGCCAGTGGGATCCAACGCGCCAGCTCGTCGAGCGGCCTCGGCGCGGATCAACTGGCAGACGAACTGCTCGAACTCATTCTCGGTGATCCTCGAGATCCTGTCCCCGAGCTCCTTCTGATCGAGCGAGTTCCAGCCGAGCCACATCGCCGCGGCGAGTGTAGCCCAAGGTCCAACGCGCTCCCATCAGCGCGTGGGGTTGGGCTCACTCGCAGCGCCCGCAGACTGACTACCAACCGAGCACTCCGCTTCGTCGCGCGCTAGCGCTCGTCAGCGAGAACGCGTCCGTCCCTGGAGGGCGGGGATCAGTCGGTCGATCACCGCACGCTCGAGAGCCTCGACTCCGCAGCCAGCGCCTCGCGTCGTCCATTCACCGAGGGGGATCGACGCGACGCACTCACCAACTTCACCGCGCGCTCGGCCCGCGACGAGGCGACGACACACCCTCTTGGCGTCCCTCGGAGAGTCATCGCTCGTCGATCGAAGGCGCTCGGGGTGCTGCAACGGATCGAAGCCAAGCTCGCGACGCAGCGCTGCCAGCTCTTCGCCGTCGACTTGCCCCAGCGCGAGCGCGGCGATGTACCATGCCTCAGCCTCGGGTCGCGCGAGCGCGAGGAGCAGCACACAACCAGGGTGCGCTTCCTCGAACCGCGCTCGCCGACTCTCGAACTCCTGGCAGATGCGAAGCTCGTCTTTCGGATCATCATCGGCGTCGTACGCGATGACCGCCGCCGCCGCGTGGTCGCAGGTACTTGTCCACTCGATGGCAGCGATCGCTTTGGCGATTTCAACCGCCTTACCGCCTCCTGCCACACGCAACGCGTGCACCCTTGGAACAAGCTTGGGAAGATTCGTCAGCTTGCTGTAGCTACCGTGCTCGAAGCGCTCTCCCGTATCACCGTCGATCGGTGTCCACGCGCGAGTCGTGGTTCGCGAGGGCTCCTCCCAGAGCTGGCGTAGCCATTCGACGCTGCAATCCTCTCCGATCGCCCGATCGACCAGCGTGCTCGAAGTGTGCGCGTTCGCCGAGTCCTCCGCGATCAGCGCGAAGCGATGGGCGCTCTCGCTCACGGAGCCACCCAGCGCTCGAGCTCGGCGATCCAGAACTCTCCCGCCGACAGCGTGCGGATCTTCGCGCGCTTGGGGTGCTCAGAGAGCCGTCGCGCGACGACCTTTCCTGCGCGGTCGCGGCCGAGGACTACCACTTCATCGTCTGTGAAATGCTCGACCACCAGAGGCGAGTGAGTGGTGGCGATGATTTGCAGTTCTGGGTTGTCCTTCTGAATCTCTCGCAGAATGTGGACGTACTGCGCCTGCGCTTCGACGTGCAACGCCCGATCGAGGTCGTCGATCAAGAGCGTTCGTGTGTCGTCGTGCGCCTCGATGGCAGTGAGCGCTCCGATCGCGAGGAGTGTCCCCTCGCTGACCGCAGCGGCTGGAATCTTCGGGGCATTGTCGAAGGACACGTCGAGCGCGTAGCCATCTGCCCGGCGCGTCTGTCGCGTGTTTCCCCCGAGCCCGTTTGGGTCGGAGTAAGCAAGCTCTTCGACGCTCGTCACCGTGAGCCCAAACCCTTGCACGTTGCTCACGATCCGCCTGGCGCGGTCGAGCACGCGGGAGAACCGATCGAGGTCGTTGAGCTTGAGATGCGCGAGCGTCGACGCAGTGCCGAAGCCGTCGAAGTCTGGCTTGATCTTCGACACAGGCGACGGCTCTGCGATTCGCCGAGGAGACAGCGACAGCTCTGCCCCGCGCTGGAGGTCTTGTTGAAAGTCCGGCGAAAAGCCGGGCTGATTTGTATTGGCATTGACGCGATCGAGGTCGAACGCACCTCGCTCGTGGTGAAAGTACGCCCGCGCTCGCTCTGCGCCGCGCCGCACGACGGACGTGTTCGCTCGCAGCTCGCTGATGCACGCGCGCCCGATGCCTCGCGACACGTCGGCGATCGCTTCGAGCACCGTGCTCTTGCCCACTCCGTTGCCGCCGACGAGCACCGTGAACGGCGACAGCGGCACCATGGTGTCCTCGTGACCCCGCCAGTTCTCTAGCCTCACCGACGCTAACATCACGCGGACACTACTCCATTCACGGGCTCGTCGCGCGCCGCCCTATGGCACGCTCGCGTCATGGCTGCCTTCTCCCCTGATGGAGCGCACTTTGTCTTTCAAGACGGCTTCGCGCTCACGCGCTTCACGCTCCCCAAGTCCCTCAAGAGCGACCGCGCCCTCGCCGGCACTCGCATCGCCGTCGGCGGAAACATCGTCGTCGCCCGTCGTCGCTACGACCGCGTTCTGTCGCTCAACCTCGACAACCTCGAGAAGCGACCGTGGGCGCTCAGCGAATACGGCGACTATGCCCCGCACCCCGACGGCGTTCATTGCATCAACGTCGGCAGCGGAGCGGTCCTGCTCACCGACAGCACGTCCGGCAACGAGTCGCCCCTCGAGTGTCCCGAGACCGCCCCCATGGCGGGCGCGCTGGCGCTCGGCCGTGAGTGGCCACGAAATCAACATCGACCCAATCAAGCGCAGGTCTCGCAGGACGGCGTCGCGCTGATCTATCGCGCGTACCTGCCGGACGACCCTCCCCACCAGGGGATCGTGTGCTGCGTCGACCTGTCGGACCCGAAGGCTCCGAAGTTTCTCTGGCGAGCGCACGCCAGGCGCGCCGTGGGACGACTGTCGCTCGAGCCGGGGCGCGCGATCTCCTACGTCCACAGCTACGACCGAGGCCTCCAGCGCGCGTTGATTCATCGCATCGACGCGTCGGGCACAGCTCCCGTCGTCGAGACGAAGGAGCTTCGCTCGCTCGAAGCGCCAGCGTGGTCGGGAGATCGTTGGGCGTGGATCGACGACGAAGGCTTCGTATGCGCCGCGCCCTGGGAGGACTTCTCGCGCCTCGAGCGCTTTGCCCTCCCCGCCGGCGTCGACCCGTACGGAACGCTCGCCGCCCACAAAGAGCGCGTTCTCTTCCTTCCGCGCGACGGCGAGCGCGTCGTCGATGTGCGAGAGAAGAAGATCATCCCGCGCAAGCTCCCCGCGGGCGACGCGACGATGCGCTCGCGCGTGGCGCAAATCGCAGAGACCTTCGATCGATGGCTCGCAGAGGACGCAGGGTGGTTGCGGTTTTCTGCGGCCGCGCGCGCGAAGGGGTCCAATCGAATCGACTGGTCGCCCGAGTGGGACACAGGCACCGGCGCGCTCTCGTCGCACCTCGCGGTGGGCGAGCTGCTCGGGTGGACCCAAGAAAACCCCGACGGCTTCGACCCGGTCAGCGCCGGCGGCTACTCGGCCGCTGGAGGCTTTCGACACCAGACGCTCGACGACGTCCGCGCAGCTTTCTCTGCGCTCGATCGACATGGGGCCAAGCTCGTTCGCGCGTGCGACGCGCTCCAATGGCCGTTGAAACAGTGGTTCGAACCGCCGTACCAAGACCAGTCGAAGAGGGGGCTCGCTCCTCCACCGAAGGCGTTCTCCGACGATGCAGCCACGGTGCTCTTGCGGGCGGTGTTCGAGCAGTGCGCGACCCACGGGCGAGTGTCGCTCGCGCCCAACGTCGACCGATGGCTCACCGAGCGATGGACGCCCGAGTCGCTCGCCGAGCAGAGCTTGCCTCAGGACTGCCGGTCGCACCCGCAGGTGCTCGCGCCCGGCGTCGCGCTCGCGCTCGCGTACATCGCGCTCGATCTGTTGCGCGCAGCATCGGTTCCCGTGATCGCTCGTTGGCTCGTCGAGGCGCCGTCGTCGTTCGCCTCGTACAACCCGCACATCATCGGCGACGTCGCCGCGTCGATGATCCAGTACTACCCCGAGACCGAACAGCGGTTCGTCGCGATCTGCGAGGCGAACGGCAAGCAAGGCGCGGGCATCATGCAGACCGTGCGGATGCGCCTTCGCTAACCACGCTGCGGGCTGCAACGAACGCGCATGCCTCGCTTCAGCTCTGTTTGGAGAGATCGATCGGCGCCAGCTCGATCGCGCCGGGCGGTGCTACGGATTGCGCTTGTGGTGCCGGTGGACGCTGTACCTCTGCGCCACAGTTGGGGCAGCGTGCGTGCTCTCGCTGGCGGTTGGTGTTGTGATCGACGTCGAATGAAAACTTCGCTGTGCAATCGAGGCAATGCGCTCGCAGCGTAAAGGTGGGTGCCTTCGCGAGCGCCGATTCGTATCGCACGACGCAGTTTCGTCCGCGGGCTTTCGCTGCGGCGACCGCGTCCTCGAGTTGCCTCAAAAATCCCCGGCAATCAAGTAACTCGTCGCCGTAGGAATCGCTCGTCGTCCAGCCCACGCTCACGGTGCATTGCAGCCCGGCGTGACCGTCGACGCGAACATCGGCGATCGCCTGTCGTGCTTGCTCGATCAGCAATCCGAGCTGATGGACCTGCGCTGGGTTGAGGTCGTCGCAGATGCCGAGGAGGTAGAACTCGTCTCCATGCGCGCGATACGCCGTGGCTTGCCCGAAGAACACGGTCGACAGCTCCTTCAGTTTCGCGCCGATGTGTTTCAGCAGAGCGTCAGCCGCTTCGTAGCCAAACTGGTCGTTGATGCTCTTGAACGAATCGACCTCGAGAAACGCCCCCCAGATCTTACGCTTCATCGCCATCGCATCGTCGAACGAGCGACGGATCGCGACGAGGTTGCCGAGCGTCGTCAGAGAATCACGTTCACGCTCGAGCTCTACCCGTGCTTTGATTTCTCTCTGAAGTGCGACCAGCGCTTCGCGCAACGCCTTGTCGTCCTCCCCATCCCCCTCGCTCATGCTGCCAGCAACCCTCGCGTTCTGAGTGCGCCGAGCACGCTCGACCCGATCGACTCGGCCAGCGATAGCGACAACAAGTCTCCCGTCCCAGTCACGGGAACGTGAAAGGTCAGCGCCGGATTACCGGTCAACGCCACAGTCACGATCCAAATCGGCTCGTTGTGCTTGCGCGCAATGCTCACGGAGACGAGCTCGACGTGACCTCGCTGCAAAACCCCTCGCAGCGCGGCTTCGAACCGATACCAGCGATCATCGAGAGGAGCGCTGACGGAAGACGCCACGAATGCTCCGAGCGCCGCTCCCACGAGCGCTCCGACCGCAATCGAGGGTGTGTCGAGCTTCGCCATTGGTTGGACGATGCTAGCGATGCGCATTCGGCTCGGCAAGCGATCGCTCTGTCCGCGCCCAGAGCAGCGCTGCTCAGTGCACTTTTTCGCCGAGGTAGGCGCCCTTGACGCGCTCGTCGTCGCGGAGGTCTTTGGCGCTGCCCTCGAGCACGATCTCGCCCGTCACGAGGACGTACGCGCGCTGCGCGGCGCCGAGCGCCCTTCTCGTGTTTTGCTCGACCAGCAGGATGGTCGTTCCGTCGCGGCGGATCTTCTCGATGCCCTCGAAGATCTGATCGACGAGCACCGGCGCGATGCCGAGCGAAGGCTCATCGAGCATGAGCAGCTTGGGCCCGCTCATGAGCGCGCGGGCGATGGCCAACATCTGCTGCTCGCCGCCCGAGAGCGTGCCGCCGAGCTGCGCCATTCGCTCACCCAGCCGCGGAAAGAGCTGCACCGCTTGCTCGAGTCGCTGCTGGATCTTGACCTTGTCGTCGACCGTGTACGCGCCGAGATCCAGGTTTTCTCGCACCGTCAGGTTGGGAAAGATCGCGCGCCCCTCGGGCGAGAGCGCCATCCCCATCGGGACCAATTGGTGCGCAGGGACGTCGCTGATGTCTCTTCCATCGAAGCTGATCTTGCCGCTCTTCCACGGAAGAACCCGCGCGATGGCCTTGAGCGTGCTGGTCTTGCCCGCGCCGTTGGCGCCGATCAGCGCGACGAGCTCGCCCTTGCGCACCTCGAGCGAGATGCCCTTCACCGCTTTGATGCCGCCGTAGGAGACCTGCAGATCCTCGACCTTCAAGAGCGGCGGGGCGTCGCCGTAGGCTGCGTCCATTGCGCCCTCGACGGCGTCCACCGTGGTGGGGGCGGTGTCGCCCTTGCCGAGGTAGGCCTCGAGGACCTTGGGGTGGTTCTTCACTTCGTCCGGCGTTCCGTGGGCGATCGTCTCGCCGCGGTCCATCACGTGGATGCGCTCGCAGACGTTCATCACGACCTGCATGTTGTGCTCGACCAAGACGACGGTGAGCGCGAACTCGTCGCGCAAGCGTCGGATCTGGTCCTTGAGCACCTGTGCTTCGGAGCTGTTCATCCCGGCCGCGGGCTCGTCGAGCAAGAGCACCTTGGGCTCGAGCATGAGCGCCCTGGCGATCTCGAGCCGCCGCTGGTCACCGTACGAGAGCGAGCTCGAGCGCTCGCCCTTCAAGTGCCCGAGCTTGAACAAATCGAGCAGCTTCTCGGCGCGCTCGGTCTGCGCGCGCTCGTCTTGTTCGCCGCGTTTGGTGCGAAAAAACGAGTCGAACAGCCGCGCCTTCGAGCGCAGATGGCCCGCGACCAGCACGTTCTCTCGGACCGTCAGCGCGCCGAACAAGCGGATGTTCTGAAAGGTCCTGCCGATGCCCAGGCCCGCGACGCGAAAGGGCTCGAAGCCGTCGATGCGCTCGCCAAAGAGCTTCACGGTCCCGGACGTCGGCGTGTAGACGCCCGTGACGCAGTTGAAGACCGTGGTCTTTCCCGCGCCGTTGGGGCCGATGAGGCCGAAGATCGACCCTTCGGGGACCGAGAAGGTCACGCCTCCGACCGCGCGGAGACCGCCGAACACCATCTCGACGTCTTGGAGTTCGAGTGCGTTGCGCTCAGCCACCGACGGCCTCCTTCGCCTTGCGACGGCCAAACAGCGAAGAGAGCCTGAACTCTCGCGTGCCCAGGATGCCCTGCGGCCGCAAGAGCATGAACAAGATCAGCGCGACGGCGTAGACGATCAGCCGGAGATTTCCGGCATTTTCGCGGAGCGCTTGCGCGATGGAGCCCGTGCCTCCCAACAGGTTCGGCAGCTCTTTCAAGAGCTCCAGCAGCACGCCCACGAAGAAGCCGCCGATGACGGCGCCGGTGATGCTGCCGAGGCCGCCGAAGATGATCATCACGAGCATGTCGATGCTGCGATCGAGGCGAAACGCGCCCGGATCGATGTGCTGTCCGCCCGTGGCGTCGTGCGCGTACAGGGCTCCAGCGAAGCCCGTGATCATCGCGCTCACGGCGAAGGCGAGCACTTTGTAGCGGGTCGTGTCGACGCCGACCGCTTCTGCGGCGATCTCGTCCTCACGGATCGCGGCGAGCGCGCGGCCGTGCGTCGAGTACGTGAGGTTCCACGTGAGGGCGACGGCGAGGATGGCGCCGCCGAGGATCCACGCGAGCGTCGCGTACCCAGGGATGCTCGCGTACCCCAAGGGAAACCCCTGTGAGCCGCCGATCGACGGCGAGCTCTCGATGGTGATTCGGATGATCTCACCGAAGCCCAACGTCACGATCGCCAGATAATCTCCACGCAATCGCAGGCTCGGAACGCCCACCAGCACCCCCGCGATCCCCGCCGCGATCACGCCCGCGACGAGCGCCACGATCAGCGTGACCGCGTCTCCCGCAGAGCCAGCGATCACGCCGTGGATCTTCGCGTCGAGCGCGTGGCTCGTGAGCGCGGACGCGTACGCGCCCACGGCCATGAACCCCGCGTGGCCGATGGAGAACTGACCGGTGGTCCCGTTCACCAGGTTGAGCGCCACGGCGAGCATCACGTTGACGGTGCACACCGCGATGACGCGGATGATGTACGCGCTGAGCGCTGCTTTGGCCGCGATCTGCACGGCCACGACGAGCGCGAGCGCGAGCAATACAAGGCCGATCCTACGAGCCATCGTCGAGCGTTCTCCGAGCTATCCCGCGCACATCCAGCGCGCGGGTCGCACGGAGGATACACACCGGCCGCAGGAATTGTGGTTCTCTCTGCGCCATCGATGGTTGACCGGACAGCTAAGGGCGCCCGACGTGTGGCGGGCGTGACCGTTCCATTGTTCTCTCTGCGCGGCGCGCGATCCTGGGGGATCGGCGAGATCGCAGACCTCGTTCCCTTCGCCCAGTGGATGGCCGAGTCCGCCGGGATCCGCCTCGTGCAGATCCTGCCGCTCGGCGAGATCTCTGGCACCGAGACGTCGCCCTACTCCGCGATGAGCGCGTTCGGGATCGACTGGCTCTATCTGTCGCTCGACCAGGTTCCCGAGCTCGATCCGGCAGCGCTTCGAGAGGCGCTCGGCGGAGACATGGGCGTCGCGATCCTGCGCCGCGCCAGAGAGAGCGCTCGCGTAGACTACGAGGCCGTGCGCTTCGCGAAGAAGCGCGCGCTCGAGTGGGCGTTCTTGCGCTTCGAGCGCGAGCACCTGTCCAGGAGCTCGGACCGCGCCCGCGCGTTCGAAGCGTGGTCCGCCGACGAGCGACACTGGCTCGAGGACTACGCGCTGTTTCGCGCCATCAAGGACGTCCGCGCAGGCGAGCCCTGGTGGAAGTGGGAGCGCCCCCTGCGCGACCGCGAGCCCTGGGCGCTCGACGGCGCGAGGCAGGAATTCTCCACGGCGATCGCGTACTACAAGTATCTGCAGTGGCTCGCGCACGGCCAGTGGGAGACGGCGCGCGCCGCCCTCCACGAGCAGGGCCTCGAGGTGATGGGAGACCTGCCCTTCATGGTGGGCCGAGACTCTGCCGACGTGTGGGGCAACCAGAAAGAGTTTCGGCACGACCGCAACGTGGGCGCGCCGGGCGACCAGTTCGATCCCGAGGGCCAGGACTGGGGGCTGCCGCCCTACAAATGGGAGGCGATGCGAGCCAACGACTTCGCGTGGCTCCGTCGAAGGGCGCGCTACGCGGGCTCGCTCTACGATCGATTTCGCATCGATCACTTGATCGGGTTCTATCGCACGTACACGCGCCCGCTCGAGCCCAGAGATGCCCGCGGAAAGCTCGTCGAAGGCGTCTTCGATCCGCTCGAGCCTCGGGCGCAGCTCGCGCACGGCGAGCGCGTGGTGAGCGCCATGAAGACCGCGGGGCTCGAGCGCAGCGCCACGCTCATCGCCGAGGACCTCGGGGTGATCCCCGACTGGGTGCGCGCGTCGCTCACGCGCCTCGATGTGCCCGGCTACAAAGTGCTCATCTGGGAGAAGGACGCGCAGGGAGAGTTTCGAGATCCCACGTATTTTCCAGCGCGAAGCGTGAGCGCGCTCGGGACGCACGACACCGACTCGTGCGTGACGTGGTGGGAGACGCGCGAGGAGAAAGAGCGCCTCGCGTTCGCGAAGCTGCCGATCGTGAGGGACCGCGCCGCCGCGCTCACCGCGCAGTTCGGCCCCGCCGTGCACAAGGCGCTCCTCGACGCGATCCTGACGGCGGGCAGCGAGCTGTGCCTGCTCTTGATTCAGGACGTGCTGGCGGTGCGCGACCGAGTCAACACGCCCGGAACGGTCGGGCCCGCCAACTGGACCTGGCGCCTGCCCGCCCCGCCGCAGTCCATGCGCGCCACCCCCGCGTTTGCCGCGAGTATTGCCCGCGTTCGTGAGGCGGTCCGGGCCAGCGGCCGCGAAGGGTGACGAGGGTCCGAGGGGCTCGAGCGCACAAACCTGTGCAGAGACCCGTTGACTATGGGCGCGGTCGAGGCAAATCTCCGCCCGCTCTCGGTACCTCTTGTCGGGTCGTCCAACGGTAGGACAGCAGATTTTGGCTCTGCTTATAGGGGTTCGATTCCCTTCCCGACAACCACACGCAGCGCTCGGGCGCTGAGCTCCTCCGCGGATTTCGCTGACGATCGCCACGCTTCGAGCGGGCGTTGGCCACGCGATCACTTGCGGTACGCTGCGCCAACGATGACCGCGCCGTTGGAATTCGCAGCCCGCCGCGAGCGCTCGCGACCCGTGACTCGCGCGGCCTTCGGTCTCTTGGCCGTGCTCCTGACGGGCGCCTGCGGCGCTCAAGGCGGTCAGCGATTCATGGACGACCCACGGGCGCTGCAGGGCAGCGGCAGCGTCGGCAGCGAGACGCTTCGGGCAGAAGGACAGGGGCCCATCGCGCTTCCCACGGACGTTCGCGTGCAGCAGTACGCGGGTCTCGCGAACGTGTTCGGCAGCGATCAACCGAGGCGCGTGCTCGGGTGGGTCAACCCCGCCGAGGTCGAACAGGTCTCGTCGTCGGGGACAGGTTGGGACGCCCGCTACCTCGTTCCCGTGGCCAACGCGCCGACGCAGGGCGCAGCAGACGCGCTGGTCACCATCGTGTTCTTCATGGACTTCTCGAGCGCGCATTGCGCGGCGGTGTTCGAGACGCTGGGGGATCTTCGCCCCCGCTTCGGTCGCGACGTTCGCGTGGTCTACAAGCTGCGTCCCGGAGACACCGACGAGCGCGCGCACCGCGCGGCGATCGCCGCGGTCGAAGCGTACAGGCAGAAGGGGGCAGACGGCTTCGCGGCGATGGCCGAGCAGCTCTTCAATCGCACCGACGACCTCTCGTTTGCGCACCTCGTCGACGCCGCGGCGCGCGTCGAGCTCGAGCCGCGGACCTTCACGCTGGGGCTTCGCTATCAATCGCACGCGAGCTTCGTCGCCGCGGACGTGATGCAGGCCGATCGCGCAGAGGTGCGCGATCTACCGACGCTCTTCGTCAACGGACGACGACTGGTGGGCGTCTCGAGCGACCGGCTGATCGCGTCGGTGATCGACCGCGAGCTGGTCAACGCCCGCGCGCGATTGAGCGCAGGAATCCCGCGACAACGCCTGTACGAATCGATCCTCGAGCCCCCGCCCGCCGAGCGTCGTCCGTGAGCGAAGAGCACGAACGAAGGGCGCTACAACGGATCGACAGTCATCGCACAAGAATTCAAATGATGAGAAATCTCACAGTCTCTTCGCGGATCGCGATCGCGGCGATCACGGTCTCGTCTGCGGTCTCTGTCGCGACCAACGCTCAGGCGCAGAGCGCTCCGGCGACGACACCAGCGACGACGCCAGCGACGACGCCAGCGACGACGCCCACCACGGCGGAAACATCGCAAACCTCTGCGATTCGCGGGCAACACTGGACAACATCTCCGGCCACGGCACCCACCACAGCAGCCACGGCACCCACCACAGCGGCCACGGCGCCCCGCGTCTCGCTGCCGACGTTTGGTCGGGGAACGCCGATGGTCGCGACGTCGTGCACGACGGATCAGCTGCGCTCGCTGGTGACGTCCAACTGGTGGGCGTCGATCGAGATGGTGTGCCGCGCCGACGAAGACGCTCGCGACATCGACGTCCCTCCGCCGTTGGGCGTTCGGCCAGAGATGTGGACGGCGTTTCGCGCGCACTGCCGAGACCACTCGAGCATTCGTTTCACCTGCGGAATGACCGAGTCGCAACGAGCGACGCTGCTCACCTCGGCGGCATCCACGGTGCGCGCCGCGATCAACCGACGCGCTGCGATGAGCGGGTACTGCTCGTCGCACGAGGCGTTGGTGCCGTGGGTCGAATCCGCGCCCGAGCCTCAGCGGCCGCGGCTCCGCGAGGTGCTGGGCGTCCTCGATCGGTACTGCGCGCTCGCGCCGCCCGAGGGAACGCAAGCCGCGCCCGGCTCCTTGCCGATCCTGGACACCCGCGGCATGGAGCAGCTCGAAGAGCTCTACGCGATCGCGATGCGTGGCCGCGTGGCGGGGCAGCGGCCGGACAACCCCGCGATCAGCGCGATGTGGAGCGGGAGCGCGCCGACGAGGGTTCCGACGACGGTTCCTGCGCTGCCGAGGACCACGCCGAGGGTCACCTACGGGAGCACGCGCATCGCGACGAGCAGCCCCGCGACGAGCGGCACCACCGCGCCGGCGCCGACGGGCAGCGCGACGATGACCGCGAGCAACACCGTGGCTCCGCTCGCGACGCAGGACGCCAACGCGACTTCGTCGATGACCAACGGCGCTCCGACGAGCAGCGCCTCGACCGGCGCGACGGCGTCGGCGCAGGGCGTGATGGACATCGCGATCCAGGGGCTCACGCAGCTCTTGGTGTCGCGAGCGCAGGCCGAGGTCGAGGCCTTCGCGCTCGAGCAGCTTCGAGTGTTGCTCTGCTCGGACCGGGCGCGCGCCTGGTTCGAGCACACGTGCGGCTACCTCGTCGACGCGGGGCGCAACACGTCGCTCAGGGTCTCGCTCGGCGCGGGGCTGCGCACCGCTTTTCAAGCGGACGTGCTCGCCCTGCCGTCGCGCGCGGCGCAGCAGTCGCCGAGGTCTGGCGGGGGCACCGCCCTCGTGTACCGCACGTTCTTCGAGCTGGTGACGCAGTTCATCGCGAGCCCGGACACGCGGAGCTTGAGCACGGTGGTCACCAGCGTCGCGGACACCTTTCGCTGCGCGAACGAGCCTGCCCTCTGCGAGCAGATGCGTCGCGCGATGATGGGCAGCGGGCTGATGTTGCTCGCGGTCGCGACGAGGCCCGACCTCGAGCGGATGCCGCCGGAGGTGTTTCACTCGTTTCTCGAGACGCTGCTCGGGCGAAAGCCGGTCGAGTCCGATCGCGGTCTCGTCGGAGAGCTGCGCCTCGCGGGCCAGCGGCTGCGCAACGCGTTCGGGTCGATCACGATCGGAACGAACTCCGTCGACGTCCAGCTCCCGCGCATCGGCGCCGTGGCGCGCTCGCTCATCGAGGTGATCAACCTGGCGTCGCGCCTGGCCGCCAACGACTCGGACATCGCGAGCCTGGTCGCGCTGCCCGATCGCCTCGCGCAGCTCGTCCTCGCGATCGGCCGAGGAAACCTCCCGCACATCGTCATCGAGACGGTGCGCATCGTCTCGGCCATCGGCCGCGCGGGCTTCGGGCTGCCCGACAACGTCGCACGAGGGCTCGTCCTCGCAGCGGAGATCGCGCAGGCGCAGTCGCCCGAGCAGGTGCGCGCGGCGCTCGAGACCGTGGTCGCTCCAGTGGGCTCTTGGCGCATCAAGCGCACGCGCTTCACGCTGTCGCTCTCGGCGATGGTGGGACTGTCGGGCGGCGGCGACTACATCGTAGGCGGGGGCGTCACGGGACAAACCCAGCTCGTGCCGAGCGTGGGCCTCACGGGGATGCTCGGGCTCGACGTGAGCTTTCCGATCGCGCGGACGCACACGCTGGGGGTGTTCGCGAGCGCGATCGACGTGGGCGGACTCATGTCATTTCCGGTGTTGCCCGAGATCAACGCCACCGTGCGCGACGCGATGGGAAACACTCGCGGCGCGACGCTCTCGTTCAACTCTCGCGTGTCACCAGAGCAGATCTTGTCGCCGGGGCTCTATGTTCGTTGGGGCATCGGGCAGACGCCGTTCGTCCTCGGCGCGGGCGCGAGCGTGATCCCCAACGGTCGCCGCGTCGAAGCTGTGGGAATGATGTTTCAAAGCGACGTCAGCATCGTGCGCGTGCAGGGCTTTCTCGCCGTGGACGTGACGTTGTTTCCGTTCTGAAATACAGTCGCGAGCGATGAACTCGCTTCGCTTCGTCTCCATCGTGCGCGCGCTCGCGCTCGTCGGCTCTGGCGCGCTGGTCGGATGCACCAGCGCCGCCCCCCCATCGGACGCCGCCGCAAACGACGTTCGCTCGATGGCCGACAGCCGCGAGATAGACGTGACCGAGATCGACGTCACCGCGCCGGATGTCTCCGAGCGCGACGTGACAGCGCAGGACGTCACCGTCGCGGACGTCCGTGTGCCCGACGATCGCCCCACCCCCACGGACACGGGCGTGGTCGACACCGCGGTGCCGGACGTGATGGTCGCGGACACGGGCGTCGATCCGTGTTCGCCGTTTCCGATGGACGGCGCGCGCTGCAACGCGGCGGGTGCGCGGTGCTCGGTGATGAGCTCGGACGGGTCGTTTACGCAGTGCTCGTGCGACGCGTCGGGTTCGTGGATGTGCTTCACCGCCGTACCGGGCCCGCTGCCTCCGCCCGAGCTCAGCGCCTGAGTGCGAGCGCGGCAAAGGGGCAGCGAGCAACGGGCGGCGAGCAGCGGGCAACGAGCAGCGGGCAACGAGCAGCGGGCAACGGGCAACGGGCAACGAGCAGCGGGCAACGGGCTCACTTGAAAAAAGGTGTTGCTTCCACGGGGTTAACAAACCCCGTGTCGGGCGCCGTTCGAAGACTCACGGCGGAAGGTGCGCTTCGCGCGACCACCGTCAGAGAGCGCAGCAACGGGCAGCGGGCAGCGGGCGACGAGCGACGAGCGACGGGCAACGGGCAGCGGGCTCACTTGAAAAGAGGGGGATCTCGCACGGGGTTAACAAACCCCGTGCTGGGCGCCGTTCGAAGACTCACGGCGGAAGGTGCGCTTCGCGCGACCACCGT
>LNEO01000246.1 GCA_001465015.1 Deltaproteobacteria bacterium Ga0077539
CCCCCGAATGAATTCGGGGGCAGACCCGCAGACCCCGAATTCATTCGGGCAGACCCGCAGACCTCGAATTCATTCGGGCAGACCCGCAGACCCCGAATTCATTCGGGCAGACCCGCAGAGCCCGAACGCACGCCGCACACTCGCTGAGCTCCCTGGCCCGACCGTTGGCAATGTGGCGCGCACGATCCGCAATCACACCCCCGCGACCCCTCTGCCGCCGCTGCCATCCACTTCACTGCCGCGCCGCCGCCGCTGTCGTCGCTCGCTGCCGCGCGTTGTGGATGACGGACTCGACGCCCTCGGGATTGATTCTTGCGCCGTATTTCAAGGCGACGTCCACGACCCAGTCCCGAGCCTCGTCCCCGGTCCGTCGATTGGTTGCGCTCGCTTGCCAACCAAACAGAAACCGTTGTTTCATTCTTCGAGAGATGAAGGGGACTCGATCGCCGATGTGGGTTAGCGCTGCGTGCCTCGCGCTCGCGCTCGACGTGCGAACAGCGCACGGTCAGAACACGCCGACGCGCGCCGCGGCGACGCAACGGTTTCGACTCGAGAACGGGCTGGACGTTGTGCTCGAGCCTCAGCCGCAGCGCGCGCAGGTCGCGGTGCTCGTGCGGTACCACGTTGGCAGACGCGATCAGCCTGCCGGCTATACAGGACTCGCGCACCTGGTCGAGCACTTGATGTTCGAGCGAAGCGCGCACGGCTCGTCGCACTTCATCGAGTCGCTCGAAGCGATGGGAGCGACGGATGTCAACGGCGTCACATCCAGCGACTACACGACGTACTACGAAGTCGTTCCGCCTCATCAATTGCAGCGTACGCTCTGGCTCGAGAGCGACAGAATGGGGCACCTGCTCGCGCGCATCAACGAGCGGTCTCTCGACGCGCAACGGCGCGTCGTGCTCAACGAAGACCGCGAGCGGACGGCGGGACCGCGGATGACGTTTCTGCGCGCGATTCACGAACGCCTGTACCCAACGGGACATCCGTACCGCGAGATCGGCGAGTTTCACGAGGACCTCGAGGCGATCTCCGTCGCGAATATTCAGTGGTTCTATCAGCGTTGGTACACGCCAGCCAACGCGACGCTCGTGGTGGTCGGCAGCTTCGACCCGCGCGTGATCCGAACGGCCATCGAGCGCGACTTCGGCTCGCTGCGAGGCGGCCCCGCGCCCGCTCGCGCCGCGCCCGCCGCGATCAACGTCGCCGGCGACCTGCGCGTCACCGTCGATGCCCCCGTGTTCAATGAACAGCTGTTCTTCCTGTGGCCGTCGCCGCCGATCCACGCGCAGGGCGACGCGGCGCTCGACCTCGTCGCGTCGGTGCTCGCGACTCCTTCGATCGGAAGGCTCCATCGCCGCCTCGTGCACGACCTCGACTTCGCTGAAGATGTGCGCGTCACCCAGCAGAGCCAAGAGCTCTGCTCGCAGTTCTCTGTGCAAGTCATCGCAACGGAAGAGCACACCGCCGACGAGCTGCTCCCTATCGTGCAGGAAGAGCTGCAAGCGCTGCGAGCTGACCCCGTCTCGAGCGACGAGCTCGTCGCGGCCAAGCGCGCGTTCGTCGACCACATTCGATCGAGCAGCAGTTCCGTGCTCTCCCGCGCCGAACAGCTCGCACGATATTCGCGTTGGTCTGCGACGGAGATCGACCTGACCGAGCGCGACGCTGCGCGCTACGAGTCCGTCACCGCGCTCGATCTGCAAAACGCTGCGCGAAACATCCTCCGCACGGATGCTCGAGTCGTCGCCCGACTCAGACGCGCTCGACGCGCGCCTGCGGAGGGACAGGTGGCCTCCCTGACGTCCAGCAGCAGCCGCGCCGCGCAGAGCGTGCAGGGGACGCGCCGATGAACGCTCGACGGGCTCTTTGTCTCGCCCTCGCCCTGTTCTCTGCGAGCTGCGGGACCGTTCGCTCGCGTGTCCCGCTTCCCCTGCCCGCGCCTGTCGCGAGCGCCGCCGCCAGGAGCCCCGCTCCGCCCGCAGACACCGAGCGAGCATGGAGCGCGCCGACCATCGAGCAGCTCGCGCTCGGCAACGCGATTCCCCTGTATTTCTCCAGCATTTCGTCGGATCGAATCGCGATCGCGTACTGCAATCAACGGGCGAGCGAGGACGACCTCGGCGCCGCAGCCGGCCTCGCTTCGATCACGAGCGCGCTGATCACCGACGGCAGCGCAGCCCATCGAGGACGCTCGCTGCAGCTCGCGTTCGCGCGACGCGGCACGACGCTGGTGGCTCATACGAGCCGCGCCGGGACGTGCCTGTCCGTGCAGGCGTCACCAGCGGAGCTCGACGAAGTCGCGTCGCTGCTCGCCGAGTCCGTGCAGAGGCCCGCGTTCGAGAACGCTGACTTCGTCTCGCGCAGAACCGCGCAAATGGACGAGCGGGCCAGCGCTGTCTTGTCGCGCGCGCCGCTCGCCCGGCTGCTCGCCTACGACCTCATCTACGGCGCGGCGCATCCGTACGGCCGACCCGAGACGGGGCTCGGACCAGAGATCCGCGGGCGGACGCTCGACGAAGTGCGCGCGTATCACCGTGCGCGATACACGCCTGCGAACAGCGCGCTCGTCGTCGCGGGCGGCGAACGCGAGGCCGTTCGCGCGGCGCTCGAACGCTCGTTTGGGGGCTGGCAGAGCGCCAACGTTGCAGCGCTCCCTGCGCGACCGGTGCCGACGCTCGCGCCTCGGCGCCCCGCGCGCCTGCACATCATCGACACCCAAGGAGGATCGCAATCGCACATCCTGGTCGCGTGGCCTGGCCCTCCGCGAGACGACCAAGACCTTCCCGCGCTGCGCGTCCTCGAGCGCGTCATGGGCGGAATGTTCTCGTCGCGGCTCAATCTCGCGCTTCGCGAGGACGAAGGATACGCATACGGCGCGTATGCGTCTCTCGCGCTCTCGCGCTTCGGCGGGCTCATCATGGCGCGCACCAACGTCGAGAAGTCCGTCACCGCGCAGAGCGTGCAACGGATGCTGGTCGAAATTTCGGAGCTTCGCGAACGCCCCATCAGCGACGACGAGCTCGCGACAGCGCGCGCGCTCGAGCAGGCAGAGCATCAAGGCTCCTTCGAGACGCCAGGCAGCGCCCTCGTCGAGCTCGCGCAGTTGCCTCTCTACGGACTGCCGTTGGACTATCCGACGCGGCTGGACGCTGCCGTTCGCGCCGTGACTGCGCGCGAAGTGATGGCCGTCGCGCAACGATACTTGCCGCGATCCGAGGTGCTCATCGTCGTCGCCGGTCCGCGCTACGAGATCGAAGCATCGCTGCAAGCGCTGGCCCTGAGCGGGATCGAACACTGGAACTTCCAGCGCTGACAACGCAGACGTCGCTTCGACCGATGCGTCCGACAGCGCTTCGGAGTCTCGTTGGTCCTGCGGATCCGGTCTCGAGTGAGCCCGAAGCCATGCGGTCGCCGCAGGCACGGCGAGCGCGCCGCGAACCGCCAGACAGCCCGACGCACAGCGCCCTGCATCGATTCGCACGCCGATGCAGGCTGCACTTTGCGTGGCGATTTGCCATGATCGCCGCGAGAGGTCGCCGTGGCGTTGCTGCTGGTCTGCGATGGCTGCCATCGACATGTTCGAGCGCAGGACGAGCGTTGTCCGTTCTGCGGGACGGCCCGATCCGACAGCGCTCTTGGTCGTGCGCCGCGCGCGACGGCGGTGTTCGTGTCCCTCGCGATCGCGGGGTGTACGCAGCGCCCGCAGGCGGTGCAAGGGTCGAGCGCTGCGTCGATCGACGCCCACGCCGTAACAGCGCCACAGATCGCGCTCGACGCTGAACCGCTGCGAGAATCGGTCGACGCGGAGCTGTCGTCCGACGCATCGTCGACTCTGCCCGATGATGTCCTCGCGTCCCGCGCTGGGCCTTCTTCCACGACAGTGACGCGCGCGCCGCAGCGTCGCGACCTGCTCAGCGCCCTCGCGCGAATCGATGGAGGACTCGCGGCGTTGTTGAACAGCTCGAATCAGTCGTCTACCGCGCCGATGTACGGAGCCCCGCCGATCGATCCGGTCGATGCGGCTGCCTACCAAAATCCCGATCGTCCGCGAGGGTACGTCGTCCTGCGCGACCTTCAGTTGGCCGCGCCGTCGACCGTCCCGGTCGACCTTCGAGCGATCGCTCTTCGGTTTCAACTGTCCCGAGGGGCGTTGGTGCAGTGCATGTCCGCAGCGCTGCGCGCAGATCCCGAACTCCACGGCGACGTCACGCTGCAGCTCGTGGTCGAAGGTGAGCGAGTCGTTGGAGAAACTCGCGTGTCGAGCGCTCCCAGCGCAGAGCTCGGGAGCTGCTTCGCGAGGGTCCTTCGAGGGGCGAGGATTTCTCCGCCCGTCCCGCGCGTGGCGTTGATCGGGCGGTGGATGGTGCAGCCGCAGCGATAGCGTGCGCCCGCAACACCCATCGTCTGACGCGCACGCGAGTCGAGGATCTTCGCGCCGGTCGTGTCAGCGACGGCTCGCGGCGAGCGTCGCGATTTCAGCGGCGGTGAGCGCGCGCGGATAGAGTCGAAGCGCGTCGACCGAACCGCCGGAGGCCGCCTCTGCGCCGATCGCGCCGAGCGAGAGGGCCTCGGCGCTGCGGATCGTGGCGTCGGTCGCGAGCGTCGCAGAACCCACTGGGCTAAAGCCCTGATCGCTGCCGTCGAGCGAGGCGCGGATGGTGTTCGATGATCGATCGATCACGGCCACAAAGTGATGCCACGCGTTGGCGCTCGGGGCGGCATGCGTCAGACCCGCCGCGCGCACGGCGGCGGCTCCAGCGTCGCCGTCGGCGTTGGGCCCTGTCGAGTGAACGCGAAACACGAGCGCGCCGTCGCGAATCGCGAGGTTGTAGCCGGGGCTATCGGCTGCTGTTGCCCCGTTGGAGAGCAGCGTGCGCGTCCCCGTGATCGACGCGAGGTTGAACCAGAGCGAGACCGAGAAGCTGTCGCTCCCAGGGTCGTGCAGGTCGCGCGCAGGAAGGGTCGCGCCGCTCCCTGTGAGCGCGAGCGCGCCGCGCAGCGGAAGGACGTTGGGCTCCGTCTGAACGCGGTTGGACCCGAGCGGAAGCACGAGGCTCTCGGAGCGTCCGCGGCACAGCACGCCTTCGATAACCGCGCCGTCCATCGAGCACGAGAGCAGCTCTCCTGCGGGCACCTCCGCCACCGTAGGCGCCGCCACAAAGCCGGGCGCGGCAGGAACACGTACGATCGCGAAGCGCTCGGTCACGCTGCCCGCGCAGTGACTCAAGCGAACGACGCTCTCGTCCTGCCACTGCGCCCCGCGCTGGACCTCGAGGCAGCGCCCCTGGGTGTTGACGATTTGCTGGCGATCCATGCGCCAGAACATCTCGCCGCGCGAGGTGACAGGCCCCGCGTGAATCCCCGAGCCCGCCACGGCCGACGTGCTCTGAGGAGATTGGAGCCACTGGTTTTCACCGTTGATGATCATCGGACCGAGCATCCGCCACTGTTGTCTCGGCGATCCGTCACAAGGCTGCACGACGATCTGCTGCAGATTGCACGCTTGTACGCAGGCGGGGCTCCGCCGCTGACCGATGAAGGTGCGGACTTGAGGGCAGCTCGCGACGCAGGCCGCGACGGACTCCGCGGTGTTGAGCTTAGTGGTGAGGCAGCGACCATCGGCAGAGACGAGCGTCGATGCTGGGAGCACTTCGCGATACGCCTCGCAGGTGGCGTTGACCTTGAGCGAGCGGATCGAGTCGTTCCACCCAGAGGGCATGCTCGAGAGCGAGGCGGTCACCGAGAGGCACTCGCCCTGAAAATTCGCTTGCTTGTAGAGAGCGAGCGGCATGCCTCCGACGAGCGCGATCGACGATGTGTTCTGAAGCCGCGCCGCGACCATGTCCTCGATGTCGCCGTGGATCGTCACGGCGTCGCCGCGCGATCGCGTTTCGGCATACAGCGTCGCCGCGGGTCGCTCGCACGGACGGTCGACGCGAAGCGACGAGATTCGATCGTTGCCCGCGGCCGTATCGGACAGTCGACGCGTCTCCGAGCGGATCTCGGTGCAGGTCCCGCCGTAGTTCGACTCGGAGTAGACCGCGAGCCGCGCCCCGGCGTTGAGCGCGATCGAAGAGGTCTCTCCGTCGAAGCCCGACGAGCCGAGCTCGGGCATGTCGACGGAGACCTCCAACCCGCGACCTTCGAGGTTGGTGTTGGCGAACAAGCGCGCCCGTGATCGACCCGGACAGTACTCTCCTACCCGCACCGACGTCGCTCGGTCATTGCCGACGCTGAGGTAGCGAAAGCCGCCCACGTCGCGCTGAAACGTGTCGCACGCGCCCTGGTAGTTGGGCGCGCTGAAGACAGCCATCACACCTCCCGCGGGGACGCGCGCCGCGGACGCCTGCTCGTCGAAGGCGCCGAGGTGGGGGACGTGATCGCTGACTTGAATTCGCGTGCCTGAAAAGTCGCTGTTTTGCCACAGCTCGTAGGTCGTCGGCGGGCTCGGGACGCTCACCGTGAGCTGCGCGAGCTCGGCACCGCAGAGCTGGTTCACCATCGCTTCGACCGAGCTCAGCGCGCCGGCCATGTTGTAGACAGCCTTCACCGCGCGCGCGATCTTCACCGCGAGCAACCTCGAGGCAGCGCCGGCGGTCGCGATGTCGAGCACCACACCCAGCGCGACGTCGCCGATGCCCCTGCACACCGCGCCGTTGAGCTGCACCGAGCCTGACTGCGCTTGAAACTGCGGCTTGAGAAGGCAGCGCGTGATCGCCTCCGCGGGATGAATCGACGCGCGCAGCGCGCCGCACACGGCGTCGGCGGGCGGAATCGGGATGAGATTGCAGGGCGCTTCGCTCATCCCACGGCGCACGAGTCGATACCAATCCACGGACGAGTCGACCAGGTCGTACACCGCGCCAGGCAACGAGCAGGCGAAGCCCACCGCGATGTTGCGCGCGCAGTCAGCGCTCGCCGCGCCCATGTTGCTCGTCGAGTACGGAAAGTCCCCGCCGAACGCCAGGGTCAACACCTGATCGCAGCGCATGGAGGCGAAGTTTTGCGCGATGACTGCGCCGTTTTCGTAGACGTACTGCACGCCGTCGACGACGCCGTTGATGGCCTGCCACGTGACGTTGCCCGCCGCGTTGACCGTGAGAACCCCTAGGTTTTGCGCGGCGCCGAGCCCGCGGTTGAAGTTGATCGTCAGCACGTCGCCGGTCTGCGAGAACGTCGTCGCCGCGCTGTTGGCGAAGCCGATCATCGGGCGTGTCCCGCGGCGGACCGCGTAGTTCACCGCGCGTCCGGTGCGATCGACGACGACGTAGGTGACCGCGCTGCTGGTGGTGTTCCACGCGCCCCGAATGCCGCCCCACACGAGCGAAAGGCCGTCGTCCGCGTTGCTGAACGCCCGAACCAGCGGCGAAAACGGCTTACCCTGCGCTTCTGCTTCGCGCTCGACGCTCAGCGTGCTCAGCGCACACACGCAAGACCACAGCGCGACGTGACGGGCACGCCGCGATAACCGGACTCGTTTCATTTGTTCACCGCTCCGGCGAGCAACGACGCGACCACAGCATCGCGCATTCAACGAGCCCGCTCATGGGGACGAGATGCTACCGGGCGACAGCATGACTCACCATGACTCGGTGAACCGAGGGGTGCGAGCCACGGCGTCTGAGCGAGGCTCGAGTCGCGCCGCTTCGCTCACGCGATCACTTTGGTCTTCCACTTGCCGCGACGAAACAGCAGCGACGCGGCGATGGACTGCACTGTGTACGCTGCGGCGATCGCCCAGAAGACCCCCGCGGGGCCCATTCCGACGACGCGCGCGAGCACGTACGCGCACGGGATCTTGAAGAACCAGAACGACGCGAGGTTCAACAGCATCGGCGTCGTCGAGTCGCCGGCGCCGTTGAACGCTTGAATCGCGACCATTCCGTACGCGAAGAAGGCAAACCCGAGCGCGACGATCCGCAGCGCCTGCGTGCCGACGGCGAGCGACGCGGCGTCCTCCGCGAACCGCCCCACGAACCACTGCGGAACGAGCACGAACACGAGCCCCACCGCCCCGAGAAACACCACGTTGTATCGCGCGACGGTCTTCACGGATTGCTCGGCGCGGTCTGGCTGTTTGGCCCCGAGGTTCTGCCCCACGAGCGCCGCCGCGGCGTTGGCGAAGCCGAACGGCGGGAGCAACGCGAACATCGCGACGCGCATCGCGATCGTGTAGCCCGCGAGCGCCTTGCTTCCGAAGGTCGACAGGATGCGCACGAGGCCCAACCAGCTCGCCGTCTCGATCAGCATCTGGAGCGCAGCGCCCCAGGCGATGTTCATCAACTCGCGGATCGTTGCGAGGTCGATCGCGAGGTGCTTGCGCGAGATCGCGAGCCGAGCGCCGGCCCTTCGGAGCATCACTACTTGATAGAGCACGCCGAGCGCTCGGCTGATCGTCGTGGCCACCCCCGCGCCGGTCACGCCCATCGCAGGGATCGGCCCCAGCCCGAAGATGAAGCACGGCGCGAGGGCCATGTTCACAAGGTTGGCCAGCCACAGCGATCGCATCGCGACCGCCGCGTCTCCCGCCCCGCGAAAGGACGCGTTGATCACGAACAAGAGGAAGATCGTCGCGCTCCCTCCGAGCATCGTGCGCGTGTAGCCCACGCCCATCGCGAGCACGCCGGGCTCGGCGCCCATCACGCGCAAGAGCGATGGCGCCAGGACGACCCCGAGCGCGCCGAACACGAGCGACATCACGACCGCGATCGCGATCACCTGGACCGCGGCAGAAGCGGCTCCATCGTGGTCCTGCGCGCCCGTGCGACGGGCGATCACCGCGGTCGCGGCGGCAGATAGACCCATGGCCATCGCGTACATGAGCGCGAGAAGCGACTCGGTGAGCCCGACGGTCGCGACGGCGTCGTCCCCCAGCCGAGAGACGAAGTACATGTCGACGATCGCGAAGAGCGACTCCATCGACATCTCGAGCACCGTCGGAACCGAGAGCAAGAGCACCGCACGCGAGACGGGGACCTGCGTGAGGTCTTGCTCGGTGCCGCGCACCGCCTCGACCAGGGTGGACCATAGACTCGGGCGAGGTTCGGACACGGCGGGCGCGGGAGCATGGCAACCGCGCGCGCGATGTCCACTGGTCGACAGCCATTTCAGCGCTCGAAAGAAGCGAGCGCGTCGAGCGACCCCTCCGGCAAAAACCCGAGCTGCTGCGACGCGCGGCCCTGCGAGCGAACCGAGTCGAGCAGCGGATCATCGGTAAAATCGCAGCGCGAAAAGCCTCCTTCGAGCACGCGCTCGGGCAGCGGCCGACCGAGGGCGCGTGCGAGCGCGCGGCCGACCAACGCGCGGGACTCGGCGTCGGCGCGAGCGAGCCTGCGCACCTCGTCGCGGTGCACAGAGAGCGCGCGCGACACGTTGTCCCTCGCGCGCGTCAGGTAGTCCGGCCGCGCGACGAAGAGCGCGGTCGCGAACCGTCGCGACGGCCAGAGCTCTCGCTCGTCGATCGCGAGGACTCCGCGCGCCTCGGCGATGATTCGCGAGAGCGTCGGCTCTGCGACCCACGCGGCGTCGACGCGTCCCAGACGAAACTGGTTGAAGCACTCGGCGTTGGACAGCGGCAAGACGCGCACCGATCCGCCGCTCTCTGCGGGAGAGAGCCCGTGACGGCGGAGGTAGCTTCGAAGCGCGACGTCCTGCGTGTTGCCGAGCTGCGGGGTGACGACGGTGCGGCCGCTGAGCGACGTAGGGCCCACGAAATCAAGTCCAGCCCGCACGACGAGACCCGCCCCGCCAGAGCACGCGCCGGCGAGCAGGCGCACTGCCGTTCCGCGGGATCTGAGCCAGGCGGCGAGGACGGGCGGCGCGCCCGCGTAGGCGACGTCGATCGCTCCGCCGAGCAGCGCCTCGATCACCGCGGGGCCAGCGGAGAACGCCCTCGACTCGACGGAGACCGCGCCGAGCGCTCGCGCGAGCCTCCCGGACTCGAGCGCGCACAGCGCGGGGCCGTGTGTGATGTTGAACAGATGGCCCACGCGAAGCACCCGCGGGTCGACGGGGCGCGCGCAGCGAGCGAGCGAGGAGGCCGCGACGGCGGCGAGCGACGCCAGGGCGCTTCGACGCGTGACGGACGCGGGCGACCGTTGGATCAACGCTCGATTCCCCACCGCAGGCGCATCGAGCGCTCGATGCGAGCGAAGAGCAGCGCCTCGCTGAGGAGGCCGAAGGTCACGATCACGAGAACCACTCCGAGCACCTGCGCCATGTCGTAGAGCTCGCGGCCCTGCTCGAGCACTTGTCCGAGGCCGCCGGAGACGAAGAGCAGCTCTGCGGCCATCAGCGATCGCCACGCGAAGGTCCATCCGAGGCGCGCGCCCGAGACGATTCCTGGCAGCGCGGCGGGCAGCATGACCCGTCGCCAGAGCGTCCATCCCGTCGCGCCCATCGTGGCCGCAGCGCGAACGATGATGGGCTGAACGTTGCGAACAGCGCTCTCGGTCGCGATCGAGACGCTGAGCATCGAGCCGAGCACGACGACCGAGAAGATCGCGCGCTCGTTGAGCCCGAAGGCGAGCAGCGCGACGGGCATCCAGCACACCGACGGGATCGCTTGCAGTCCCAGGACCAACACGCCCAGCGTGTCTCGTAGCGCTCGGACGCGGGCGAGGCTCACGCCCAGCGCGACGCCTCCGACGAGCGAGGCCGAGTAGCCGAGCAACAGCCGCGTGGTGGTCTTGGCGAGCGCGCGAAAGAGCACGCCATTTCGCGCGCTGCGCGCGAGCGCCTCGGCGACGTCGAGCGGACCCGGAAAGAGAAAGTTGTTCGCGAGCTTAGATGCCGCCGCCCAGGCCACGATCAGGCCCAGGACGAACAGGCTCTTGCGCAGGGCGCCAGCCATCGTCGACCTCTTCGCGCAGCACTTTTTCGATCTCGCTCTTCAGCTCGTTGCGCAGGACCGCGGCGAGCAGGGCGACGTCGCGCTGCTCTTGATCGCGCGGACGCGGGAGATCGATCGAGACGACGCGCTTCACGCGGCCGGGGCGCGTTCCCAGCACGATGACGCGGTCGCCGAGGCGGACGGCCTCGCGGGGGTTGTGCGTGACGAAGACGACGGTCTTGCGGGTCTCGCGCCAGATGGTCTCTAGCTCGGCGTGGAGCAGGTCAGCCGTCTGCGCGTCGAGGGCGCCGAAGGGCTCGTCCATCAGCAAGATTTCGGGCTCGATCACCAGCGAACGCGCGAGCGCCGCGCGCTGCTTCATGCCGCCCGAGAGCTCGTGGGGACGGGCGTCGCGAAACTTCCAGAGGTGCACCATGCGCAGGTAGCGCTCGGCGCGAGAGAGGGCTTCGGCCTTCGCGACCCTCGCGACCTGCAGCGGAAAGAGCACGTTTTCGAGCACCGTGAGCCAGGGAAACAGCGCTGCCTCTTGAAACATCACCGTGCGATCGGGCCCCGGGCCCTTCACCGGTTCGCCGCGAATCGCGATCGTCCCGTGCGTCGGGGCCTCGAGGCCGGCGACGAGGTTCAAGATCGTGCTCTTTCCGCAGCCCGAAGGGCCGACGAGGCAGAGAAACTCTCCGCGACGCACGTCGATGTCGACGGGCTCGAGCGCGATCGTCGAGCGCCCCTCGGCGTCGACGAAGGATTTTCCAACGCCTCGCAGCGCGATGATCGGCCCGCTGCCATCGTCGCACGAGGGCGCCGACGCGCGCGCGGCTGTGTGTTCTCCGAGCAGCACGGACGACGCCTCCTGTCGCCTAGCGCGCGTAGGTGATGACGTTGTGATAGCGGGCCTCGATGCGGCCCGGATTCTCGTAGGCGTGCGCGATATCCGCGTGAAAGTACACAGCGTCGCCGGCGCCGAGCTCGAACACCTCGTCGGCGACGCGCAGACGCAGCGCGCCCGTGAGCACCACGAGCGTCTCGGTCGTGCCCTTGGCGTGCGGCTCGCTCACGGAGATCGATCGCGGCTGCAATCGCAGCTCGTAGGCCTCGACGTTGGGGGACGCGCCCGCGGGCATCAGCGGCCGAGACTCCATGCGACCGTCGGTCGAGCGCAGCACTTGTTGATCGGCGCGACGAAGCAGCCGCACGCGCTCGGGCCGCTCTTCACCCAACAGCTGCGCGAACGGAACCCCCAGCGCCGCCGCGATCTTCCACAAGATCGAGATCGTCGGGTTGGTCTTGGCGGTCTCGATCTGCGAGAGGCTCGCGCGCGAGACGCCCGAGCGCTGCGCGAGATCATCCAGCGAATACCCGCGGTTCTTTCGCAGCACGCGCACGGTCTCGGCGACGCGACGCGTGAGCTCGGCCGCGCCGATCTCGTCTCCATCGCCCACCAACAACGCTTCCGCGATGGGCGCCCCCGCAGCGGGCTCGCTCACGGTGACGCTCGTCGATCCGCTCGAGGCCCTTGCGCGTGTAGCAGACTTCGTCATAGTGAAGATGCCTCCAGTATAACAGAATCGGTCAGGTCTACCAGACGATGCAACAGATTCAGCAGGGCTTGCAAAATCACGACTCCGAGGCGCTTTCGAGCGGTCCGGGCGCGGTGGTTTGGCTCACCGGGCTGTCGGGCGCGGGCAAGAGCACCCTCGCCCGCGCGCTCGAGCCGCGCCTTCGGGCGATGGGGTACAAGGTCGAGGTGCTCGACGGCGACGAGGTGCGCGAGCACTTGAGCAAGGGGCTCGGGTTCTCTCGCGACGACCGCGACACCAACGTGCTGCGCATCGGGTTTGTGGCCAACCTCCTCGCGCGCAACGGCGTGATCGCGATCACGGCGGCCATCAGCCCCTACCGCGAGACCCGCGCAAAGGCCCGCGCGCTCGCGGGCGATCGGTTCTGCGAGGTGTACGTCAGCGCGCCGCTCGAGGCCTGCGAATCGCGCGACGTCAAAGGGCTCTACAAGCGCGCGCGCGCTGGAGAAATCCCGGTCTTCACAGGGGTGAGCGACCCCTACGAGCCGCCCGAGCGCCCCGAGCTCGAGGTCCGGTCCCACGAGGTCACCGTCGAGCATGGCGTCGACGCGATTGTTTCAATGCTGCGAGAGCGAGGAGTGCTGTGAGCGCAGACGGACAGACGGGCAGAGCGTTGTTTCTCCCAACCTTTTCAGAGGCCAAGGACATCGACGACTTCGTCGCGGTGCTCGAGCAGTTCGAGCGCGGCGAGATGTCGCCCGATAAGTTCAGGGTGTTTCGCCTCGCGCGCGGCGTGTACGGCCAGCGCCAGACCGACGTCCAGATGATCCGCCTCAAGATCCCGCAGGGCGCGATGGGCTCGGCGCAGCTCACCGCGATCGCGGACGCCGTCGAAGCCGCGGGCAGAGACATCTGCCACCTGACGACGAGGCAAAACGTACAGATTCACTTCGTCCCGATGGACAAGGTCGAAGCCTCGCTGCGCGCCCTGGACAAAGCTGGGCTCACCACCCGCGAAGCCTGCGGAAACACCGTGCGCAACGTCACGGCAGACCCCCTCTCGGGCGTCGCCGAGGACACCGTCTTCGACGTGCGTCCGTACGGCGAGGCGATCACCAGGCACCTCTTGCGCAAGGACTACGACCAGAGCTTGCCGCGCAAGTTCAAGATCGCCCTCAGCGCGTCGGAGGCGGACCGCGCGATGTGCTCGATCAACGACGTGGGGCTCATCGCTCGCGTCCGTGATGGAGCGCGCGGATTCAAGATCGTCGCCGCCGGCGGCCTCTCGACGACGCCGATGAACGCGATCACGCTGCACGAGTTCTTGCCGGTCGGCGAGGTGCTCGACTCGGTCGAGGCCATCGTCCGGCTCTTCGACCGCACTGGTAACCGCGAGAACAAGCACCGCGCGCGGCTCAAGTACGTCGCCAAGAAGAGCGGCCCCGAGCGCTTCGTCGCGATGTACGAAGAAGAGCTCGCGGCGGTGCGAGCGCGGGGGACGACTCCGCTCTCGTCCATCGCCGTGACGGACGAGCCCGCGCCTCCGCCCCGCCAGGACGACGAAGACCCGGCGGTGGCGCGACGGCCGAGCTACCTCGCGTGGCGCGCCGCCAGCGTGATCGCGCAGAAGCAAGAGGGCTACGCGTGCGCGTGCGTGCGGCTTCCGCTCGGGGACATCACGCCGGCGCAGCTCCGCGCGCTCGCGCCGATCGCCGAGCGCTTCAGCGACGGCACGGTGCGCACGACGCTCGAGCAGAACCTGGTGTTGCGCTGGGTTCCGAAGGGAAAGCTCCCGGCCCTGCACGCGGCGCTCGAGGACATCGGCCTCGCGCGCACCGGCGGACAGACGGTCGAAGACGTGACCTCGTGCCCCGGCGCCGACTCGTGCCAGCTCGCGGTCACGACCTCGCGTCAGCTCGGCGCGTCGATCGCAGATCGCTTCGACAAGCTCAGCCCCAAAGAGCGATCGGCGCTCGAGCTCGCCCGCGCTGCCAGCATCAAGATCTCGGGCTGCCCCAACTCGTGCGGACAGCATCACGTCGCGGACCTCGGGTTTCACGGCGCGGTCAAGAAGGTCGGCGATCGCAGCGCGCCAGTGTATCAACTGCACCTGGGCGGCGGCGTGGACGGAGCGTCCGGCGCGACGTTTGGTCGCCAGGTCGTCAAGCTGCCTGCGCGACGCGTGGCAGACGCCGTCGTGAGGCTCTTGTCTCTGTACGCCGACGAGCGAGCGACGAGCCCCGCCCCTGAAACGCCGCGCGATTTCTTTCGCCGCGTGACCGAGGAGCGCGTCCGCGAGGTGCTCGGAGACCTCGCGGTGCTCGACGAGACGACGCCGGACATCGACTTCGTCGACCTCGGCCAGGAGGGCGATTTCGAGCTCAAGCTCGGCAAAGGAGAGTGCGCAGCATGACCGTGCCCTCGCCGCCCGACGCAGAGATCGACGACGTCCAACGGGGCGCGCTCCTCGCGAAGCTCGAGGGGAGCAGCGCCGAAGAGCGCCTCGCGTGGGCGGTCGATCGCTTCGGATCGACGCTGCTCTTCACGTCGTCCTTCGGCCCGGGATCCGGCGCGCTGTTGCATCTCTTCAGCGTCGTGGCGCGCGGGCTGCCGGTGCACTTCATCGACACCGGCTTTTTGTTCGAAGAGACCATCGCGTATCGAGACGAGCTCGCCGCGAGGCTCGGGCTCTCGGTGATCGTGCTCGCCCCCGAGACGCCGAGGGAGACCTTTTTGTCCAGGCACGGGCTGAAGATCTACGCGCAAAATCCGGACTTTTGTTGCGCCCACAACAAAGTCGCGCCGCTCGAGCGCGCCCTTCCGGGCAAGCGTGGGTGGGTGTCGGGGCTGAGGCGCGATCAGTCGAGCACCCGCGCCGACACCGCCATCATCGAGCGCACCGCGGACGGACCCCTCAAGATTCACCCCATCGCGGACTGGTCATCGAGGGACGTCTACCGGTATCAAGAGAAACACCAGATCCCCGAACACCCCTTGTGGGCGAAGGGCTACGTCAGCGTCGGTTGCGCGCCTTGCACGCGCCCGGTCGTCGCAGACGAGTCCGACGAGCGCGCCGGCCGATGGGCCGGAAGCGCGAAGACCGAGTGCGGGATCCACACGTTTCTGGCGAAGAAATAGAGACAAAGGGCGACAGGACGATGTCAGACGAAGACAAGAGAGCAGCCGATCGTCACACGGTGTACATGGGCGCCGAGATCACGACGCCCGAGGGAAAGGTCCGTAGCGCGATCACCCACGACGCGAGCGCGACGGGGTTGCTGTTGCTGACCCGAGCGAGGCTCGAGCCGGGGGCGAAGATTTCGATCCGCGTGTACGTTCCTGGGCAGGACGACAAGAGCGAGGTGGTCGAGGGCACGGTCGTGCGCAACCACGTGCTCGACGCGAACGAGAGCTCGCTCTGGCGCGAGAAGGTCGCGGTCCACTTCGACAAGCCCCTGCCCGAGTGGCTCACGGGAGCGGTCGTCCAAGTGAGCGAGAAGCAAGAGCAGCTCTTCGGCAAGAAGAAGTAATCGACCGACGCGAGCTGTCGCGCACCAGGGGCGTCTGCGCTACGAATGCGCCCGTGAAAACGCGCGCAGCAGTCGCATACGAAGTCGGCAAGCCCCTGGTGATCGAGCAAGTGGACCTCGACGGTCCTCGCGACGGCGAGGTGCTCGTCGAGATCAAGGCCACGGGCGTGTGCCACACCGACGAGTTCACCCGGTCCGGCGCGGACCCCGAAGGGCTGTTTCCGGTGATCTTCGGGCACGAGGGCGCGGGGGTCGTGCTCGAGGTCGGAAAGGGCGTCACGACGCTCGCTCCGGGCGATCACGTGATTCCGCTCTACACACCGGAGTGCCGCAACTGCAAATCATGTCTGTCGCGCAAGACCAACCTCTGCACCGCGATCCGCGCGACGCAAGGCAAGGGGTTGATGCCCGACGGAACGAGCCGCTTCAGCATCAACGGCAAGCAGATCCATCACTATATGGGCTGCTCCACGTTCGCCAACCACACGGTGTTGCCCGAGATCGCGCTGGCCAAGGTTCGCAAGGACGCCCCCTTCGACAAGATCTGTTACGTCGGCTGCGGCGTGACCACTGGCGTCGGCGCGGTGCTCTTCACCGCGAAGGTCGAGGCCGGCGCCAACGTCGTTGTGTTCGGGCTCGGAGGCATCGGGCTCAACGTCGTTCAGGCTGCGAAAATGGTGGGCGCCGACAAGATCATCGGCGTCGACATCAACCCCGCGCGCGAGGCGCTGGGCCGCCGCTTCGGAATGACTCACTTCGTCAACCCCAAGCAGCTCTCGGGCGACCTCGTCGCGCACCTGATCGAGCTCACCGGCGGCGGCGCGGACTACAGCTTCGAGTGCGTCGGAAGCACCACGCTCATGCGTCAGGCGCTCGAGTGCTGCCACCGCGGCTGGGGCCAGAGCATCATTATTGGCGTCGCCGGCAGCGGCCAGGAGATCTCGACGCGACCGTTTCAGCTCGTCACGGGCCGCGTGTGGAAGGGCAGCGCGTTCGGCGGCGCCCGCGGTCGCTCGGATGTCCCGAAGATCGTCGACTGGTACATGGACAAGAAGATCGAGATCGACTCGCTGGTGACGCACAAGCTGCCGCTCGAGCGGATCAATGAAGCGTTCGACCTCATGCACTCGGGCGAGTCCATCCGCACCGTGGTCGAGTATTCGTGATGACGACAGAGACGTCGTCGAGCCCGACGATCACGAGGAGCGAGCAGCGGTGCTTCGGCGGGACGCAGGGCTTCTACGAGCACGAGAGCGAGTCGTGCGCGGGACCGATGCGGTTTTCGGTGTTCGTTCCGCCGGGAGCGTCGAAGGATCACAAGGTCCCTGCGGTGTATTTTCTCGCGGGTCTGACGTGCACCGAAGAGACGTTTGTCATCAAGGCAGGCGCGCAGCGGGCGGCGAGCGAGCTCGGCCTCGCGATCGTCACGTGTGACACGAGCCCCCGGTCCAAGCGGTACGCCGGCGACGACGCCTCGTGGGACTTCGGGCAAGGCGCAGGGTTCTACCTCGACGCCACCGAGCATCCTTGGAGCGAGAGCTACCGCATGGAGAGCTACGTGACGCGCGAGCTGCGCGCCGCGGTCGAAGCGAGCTTTCCCGTGCAGACCGAGCGGCGCGCGATCATGGGCCACTCGATGGGCGGGCACGGCGCGCTCGTGCTCGCGCTGCGCAACCAGGGGCTGTACGACAGCGTCTCTGCGCTCGCGCCGATCGTGGCGCCGAGCCAGGTGCCCTGGGGACAGAAGGCGTTTGCTGGGTACCTCGGCGATTCGCAGGCCCGCTGGCGCGCGCACGACGCGTGCGCCCTGGTCGCCTCGGCCACGATCCCCTCGACCATCCTCGTCGACGTCGGAGCGGCGGACAAGTTTCTCGAGCGCGAGCTGCGACCGGAGCTGTTCGTTTCAGCCTGCAAATCTGCCGGTCAATCGCTAGAGCTCACGATGCGCGACGGCTACGATCACAGCTACTACTTCGTGCAGAGCTTCGTCGAAGCGCACTTGCGTCACCACGCCGCGCAGCTCTCGAAGCGCTGACCGAGCAGAGATCAGCACACGAGGCAGGGGTTGTGGCACTGCACGCCCCGCGCGACGACGTCGTCGACGCATCGGGCCATGTCCTCCGAGCACACCTCCTCGCCGAACTGTCGATAGCAAGCCTGACAGTCGGCCCTGGACGCCGGCTCGACGACGAGCTCGCGAACCGCGTGGTGCTGCGCGGCGCCGATCGTGGGCACGGTCGCGGCCGCCGCCGTCGCGGTCGACGTCTGCACGACGCTGGAGGGGTCGTCGATCGAGCCAGGCTCGACGTGGGCGCCGCACGCCGAGACCGCCGAGACCACCAACACCGAGGGAAGCGCGAGCGCGCGACGCGCGCCCTTATTGTTCGCCGAAATCATGGACCAAACTCCTCTGCGGCCAGCGCGATCGCGACCACGAAAGAACCATGCTGCGGAGCGATCGACTTGTGAATCAATACTTTCACGAGTCAATTGAACGCGTTTAGTTTATACGCCCCAATTTTCAATTGAAGCGCTCTCCCCCATCGATTGGCCGCCGCCCCTCGGACTTCTCAAACAATCGTCCGGGCGCGCTCGCGGATCACCGACCGCGGCGGCGCTCGAGCGCCCAGCGGTAGACGTCTTCGTATTGCCGGGCCGAGACGTCCCAGCCCATTGGCTTTCGCATCGAGCGCACTTGCATCGCGCGATAGTGCTCGGGGCGCCGTCTCCACACGTCCGCCGCCCACCGGACGGTCTCGACGAGCGAACGAACGTTGAGGTCCCAGAACTTGAAGCCGGTCCCGCCGCCCTGGCCGTCGTACTGCTCGACGGTGTCGTCGAGGCCGCCCGTGGCGCGCACGATCGGGAGCGTTCCGTAGCGCTGCGAGTAGAGCTGCGTGAGACCGCACGGCTCGAAGCGCGACGGCATGAGAAAGAGGTCGGCGCCGGCGGTGATCCTGTGCGAGAGCGGCTCTTGAAAGCCGATCCACGCGCGCATCCGCCCTCCGCCGTGGTGCGACCAGGCGGCGAGCGTCGCCTCGGTGTGCGGGTCGCCCGAGCCGAGCACGACGAGCTGGATCCCGAGGTTGAGCAGCGGGCCGATGGCTTCAGCGATCACGTCGGTGCCCTTCTGATCGTTGAGCCTCGAGACGACCGCGACGAGCGGAACGTCGTCTCGCACCTCGAGCTGCAGCTCGCGCTGCAGGGCCCGCTTGTTCAACATCTTCTCGTTGAGGGTCTGGTCGTCGTAGTGGTGGGCGAGGTGGCCGTCGGTGCTGGGGTTCCACACCTGGTCGTCGATGCCGTTGAGGACGCCGACGAGGTCGCCGCCGCGAAAATTGACGACGTGCTCGAGGCCGAAGCCGCCCTCGCGCGTGCGGATCTCTCGCGCGTACTTGGGCGAGACCGCGGTGATCATCGACGCGTGAAAGAGCCCTCCCTTGAGCAGCCCTACGGCGTCGTGGGTCTCGATGCCGTCTGCCGTATAGAGCGACCACGGCAGGTGCGTGAGCGGGAGCTGGCGCTTCGAGAAGATCCCCTGGTGCGCCATGTTGTGAATGGTGAGCACCGACGCGGCGCGGCGATCGTGTTGGCGTAGAGCGGGATCGCCGCGGTCGGCCAGTCGTGGCAGTGAAAGACGTCGGGGACCCAGTGAAGGTGCCTGCTCAGCGAAAACGCCCCGCGCGAGAGCGCGCAGAACCGCACGAGGTTGTCCGTGGCGTGCCCGTTGGGCGGATCGTAGATGTATCCGCGCCCGTAGAGCTCCCGGTGATCGAGCAGGTACACGGGCACGTCCGAGCCCGGCAGCCGCGTCTCTTCGATGCCGCACCACAGCTCGCCGCCCATCATCGGGATGGCCAGCGGCGAGTCGTGCCGAATCGTGTCTGCGCGGATGGTGTCGTACCGAGGCAAGAGCACGCGCACGTCGTGCCCGAGGTTTCTCAGGGCCTTGGGCAGCGCGCCCACGACGTCGCCGAGACCGCCTGCCTTCGCGAACGGAGCGCACTCCGACGCAACAAAAAGAACATTCAACGGTGCCGCCATGTTCGCCTCGAACGGTGCGCGAGCGCGAGGCTGTCCGTCAACGACCAATGTCGTGCCAGCCCCATCCGTGGCACCCTCGGCGCCCGCGACCCACGACGATGACAGAACGCAACGCTCGCCCCGCCCGATCGAGAGTCCGCGCCTCTGCGACCGCGCTCGCCCTCAGCGCGGCGCTCGCCCTCGACGCCGCGCCCCGCTCGGCGGACGCACAACAAGCGAGCAGAGAGCGCGCAGTTCGATTTCGTGGGCGCACAATCGATCTTCGGCCGTTTTACGAGGGGTTTCCGTACCTCGGGTTTCGCGCAGAGACCCGCGCCGAGCGGCTGATCTACTTTCACGACACGCCACAGGGTCGGCGCTTGTTGCAGCTTCCTCTGCAGGGAGGGGCCGCGCAGCTCGACCTCACGCGGGGCGAGCAGCTCGGCGACATCGACTGGAACCGCCGGGGCCTGCGCGACCTGCGCTACATCCCCTCGCGCCGCGAGTACCTGATCCTCGCGGACGACGCCAACGAAGAGCGCTACAACCTGTTCGCGCTGGCCGCGGACACGGGCGCGATCCGCCGCATCACCAACCACGATTACGTGTTCGGCGTCGGGATGAACGCCGATCGAACGCAGATCGCATACGTCCCCAGGCACGGGCAGCGCGCGCCCTATCGCTCGTGTTTGCGCGTGATCGACGTCGCGACGATGCAAGACCGCGAGGTGGTGTGCGACACGCCCGAGCTGACGTTTACCTGGAGCTCGCCCAGCTTCAGCCCCACCAGCCAATACGTGGTGCTCAACGCCAACCGCGCCAACGACCGAAAGCATCAGAACGTCGTCCTGGTGGACCTGACCGCGACGAGCCCGACGCTGCGGGTGCTCACGAATATCGAGCAGCGCCGGCGCAACGTGGCCGTGCTCGAGGAGTGGCTCAGCCCGTACCAATTCGCGTACACCTCCGACGAAGACGGCTTCACCAACGTCTTCACGATGAGCCTCCTGTCGCAGGCCACGATCGCGGCGCAGCAGGCCCGGGCGAACCCGAGGCTCGAGCTGCCCGGACCGCGCGTTCCGTGGGTGCTCGAGCCGACGAGCCGACAGCTCACCCGTTTCACCGAAGACGTCGACTCGCTGGTGATGTTCGAAGAACACCACCCGATCACGACGAACAACGGCGCCCGAAGCGAGGACGAGGGCAACGCCGTGACCACGGTGGTCACACACCGAACGATCGGCGCTGTGGTGAAGCGACCGTACGAGAGCGAGCTGTTCGTGCTCGACCCGGACGCGACGCAGACCCGCGCAGAGCCGATCGTCGGGCGGCGCGTGTTCGACGCGTCGCTCGTGCCGCTCGACGACAAGGATTCGACCGCGTATTTCACGACGCAATCGCGCCGCACGAGCTTCTCGCTGCTGCAGGTCGAGATTCAGGGCAGCGTGAGCGGCTCGGCTCGCACGATCGTTCCGACCACCCGCGCGTCGGTGCCCGAAGCGGTCGCGCGCGCCGTCGAGACGTGCGAGGTCGAGCGCGTGTCGATCCCGACGTTCGACACCGACTCGCGCACGGGCCGGCCTCGGGCGCTGCACGCGTACCTTCATCGCCCGCGCAACCCCTGGCCCAACACCGCGCAGCGCTTCGCGCTGATCCAGTCGTTTTACGGCGGAGAGAACCGTTGGGACACCCAAGCGCAAGTCCTCTGCGCCGCCGGAGCGATCGTGTTGTCGCCCTCGGTCCGCGGGAGCGCTGGGTTCGGCGCGGACTTCGCGGCGCTCAACGATCACGACCTCGGCGGCAACGAGATGTTCGACCTCGTCTACGTCGCGCGATGGCTCGCGCAGCGCGAACACCTCGATGAGCGACAAATCGGCGTGTACGGCGGGAGCCACGGGGGCTACGCGGCCATGCGCGCGCTCACGATGCCAGAAGAGGTCAACGGACGTCGCGATCGGTTCGATTGGGGCTTCGGCGTGTCGTGGTTCGGGTTCTCGAACATCCTGACCTTTCACGAGCGCTGCAACATCCCCGACTGGGTGCTGCTCGAGGCGGGAGATCCTCGGGTCGAGCGCGATCGATTGCTCGATCGATCACCGATTTCGCACGTGGATCGAATGCGCGCGCCGCTGCTGCTCTTGCACGGAGAGAACGACAATCGAGTCCCCGTGATCGAGAGCCGACAGATGGCCGAGGCCCTTCGCCGCGCCCGAAAAAGGTTCGTGTACGAAGAGTTCGCGGGGCAAGGTCACGGCCTCAAGGGAATCGAGAACCAGCACCGCGTCTGGACCGCGGTGTTTGCCTTTCTCGAGCGCGACGCGCTCCGCGCGCAACGCGGGGTGGCGACTTCTGTACGCACCCGCGTCAGGCTCGTGTCTCCGCTCGTTCTCGGAGCGCTCGCGCTCGCCGCGCTGTGCGCAGGTGGCGCGTACGCTTCGCGCCGCGCACGGCAGTAGGCGGCCAACAACGGTGCGACGATTGTGTTTCAGACTCGCATCCGATCCCTTCGTTGTGGCGTAATCCGCCGTCACGAAGGGTCCGAGCCAGCCCCGAACACTGGCTCGGTCGCGGCGCCCACGAGGGACGTCGCCGATGGACGAATAGGATCGGCCCCGTAGAAATTCATTCGAACCAAGACCGCGCATGGAGTGCACGACGACGACCATCGCGGTCGCGGTTTAGAGCATCGACGATGGCAAACACGATCGCACACCGATCCGCGCAGGAGCTCGCGGCCGGCTACAAGATGTCCCACCGCGTCGCGGAGATCATCGCGATGATCTCGTACGCAGCGCTGGCGGGCATCATGTACTACCACCTCGTTCCGCTCATTGGAGCGAGGCCGATCACCTTCGTGATCGGGGCGCTCGCTGGATATTTCGCAGCGGATTTCGTCTCGGGGTTCGTCCACTGGTTCTGTGACACGTGGGGCTCGGTCGAGTGGCCCGTGGTGGGACCGGTCTTCATCCGCACCTTTCGCGAGCACCACGTCGATCCGGACTCGATCACGCGGCACGACTTCGTCGAGACCAACGGCGCCTCGTGCATGGCTGTGTTGCCCGCCCTCATCCCAGGAGCGCTCTTTCGACCAGACCCCACGAGCACGGTGCAAGTGCTCGTCGCCGGCGCGATCGTGACGTTTTGCGCGCTGATTCCCTTCACGACGCAGACGCACAAGTGGGCGCACATGAAGATCGAGGACGTCTCGCTCCTCGGTCGTCTGCTGATCAAATCGGGGATCCTGCTCAACCACACCGAGCACGACCGTCACCACCACGCGCCCTTCACCGTGGGCTACTGCATCACGTCGGGCCGCTGCAACAAGCTCCTCGATCGGTTCGGGATCTGGCGTCTCGCCGAGCGAGTCATCACCCGCGTCACCGGCGCCATCCCGCGCGAAGACGACATCGGTCGCGGCGCGGCCGAGCGCATCGCCGCGCAGTGATCGCAACGGGGGGGGATTGGCGAGCGGGAGCCGCGGCGCGGGAGTTCACGGGGAGTCGAGATACCAGCCGTCCGCGAGCGAGTGGGGACCGCGCACCGCGCGGAGCGCCCGACGAGCGCGCGAGCGGTGGAGATCCTCGTACATGCGCAAGAAGATGTACGCGCCGAGCTCGAGCCCTTGCTCGATCTGGTAGGCGTGCCGCGGGTGCGCCGCGAACGGGCCGCGCAGCAATTGATAGAAGCCTTCGGCGTGCTCGACGTCGAGCTTCTCGTGCGTCGCGTAGTGAACGATCGAGGCCTCCTCGAGCCACCCGCGATCGATGATCGCGCGCCCGATCCGCGCGGAGATGGTCGCGAAGCGATCCTCGATGAAGCCGAACACGGCGATCGCCGTGTACAGGTCGTCCATCACCGCGGCGCCCGCCAACGTCGTGTTGAAAGCCCGCACCTCGGGCCACAGCGCGCGCGCCTCGACCTGCTCTTGCGTCACGCCGAGCCGCGAGAGCAGCGCGAGAAACGTTCGCTCGTGCGAGAGGCGGAGGTTTCCGTGGCCGTGCTCGTCGTCGATGTTGGTGAGCAAAGAGACGCGCTGCTCGGGCCGCCCGATGCGCCCCGCGAGCGCCGCCATCGGCCGCGCGAAGAACACCACCGCGAACAAGAACTGGATCTGCGTCTCGACGAAATCCTCCCGAGAAAAGCTGCCGTCGGCGAGCGCACGAAAGTACGGGTTCTCATCGAGCGGGTGCCGCGCCTTCGCAGCGCGGACTGTCTCTTCGAAGGTCGCCATTGCGACCGATGATGTAGCGCGAGGCGCGGTCGAATTGAAGGAGCGCGCTTAGATCTCGCTCGTGGCGATGTGCACGACCCGCCCCCTCGGAGGGCCGCCAGGCAGCGCGAGCCCGTACACGGTGCAGACCGTGTCCGAGTGAACGCCACGCGACGCGAGCCAGCTTCGTTCGGCCTCGAGCCGCTCGTCGAGCGACCAGCACACAAGCGCGCGCTCGCCGCGAGCCACGAGCGCCTCGCCGCACGCGCGAAGATAGTGCCCGAGCGACGATCCCCACCCGTCCGGCGCGCGCGTCGCGTGAACGAGCGGCCACGGCTCGTGGGTCGAGACGATGCGCAGATCCTTGCGCCCCGCGGTCGATACCAGCCCGAGCGCGTCTCCCCCTGCGGTGGGCGAGAGGTTCAACACCTGACCGGCGCGAGGTGGACCGCCCGCGGGCTCGAGCGACGCGAGCCGCGCGGGCTCGACGAAATAGAGCCGCGTCGTCGCCAACGGCGAAGACAGCCGCGCAGGGTGGAGAGGGCCTCTGGCCGAGCGCAGCACGTCTCCGCGCGCGCCGCGCATGGCCGCGCCGTAGGCCAGACGCCAGCGGCGAAGCTCGCTGTGTCGAGCACACAGAATCAAGGCCTCGCGGAGCATGCGCGCTCCGAGGCCCGCGCCCCGGTGGCTCTCGGCCAACTTGTAGTCGCAGAGGTACGCGCTCGCGATCGATCGGCCGTCCAACGTCGCGCGCTTGAGCACGCCGACGAGCGCCCCGACCACCCTGCCCTGCTCGAGCGCGAGCAGAAACCGCGCGTCGCCCATGGCCGAGAAGAACGGGTGATACCGCGCCCCGTGGTCGATGAAGAAGCGCTCGCGACCGTCGCCGAGCGGATAAGCGATCGAGCGCTCGAGCTCGAGCAAAGACGCTGCGTGCTCGGCGATCGACGCGCTGTCGCAGAGCGCGAGACGAACGGTCACGCATCGCCTCCGCGCGCGCGACGAAACACGAGCACCCGCTCGTAGAAGAGGCTGCGATCTTCGGCGAGCAGCTCGCGCGACCGCGCGACGTCGAGCGCGAAGTCCTCGCCCAGCGCCGCGGCGAGATCGCGTTGGTTGTTGAGCTGCCGAACGAGCACGATGCACCCGCGCTTGCAGCGCGCCCGCAGAATCGACGCCCAAGCAGCGGTCTGCGGGTCGTCGCTCCAGTCGAGGACGTTCGAGAGCGACACGAGGTCGTACCGAGAGAGGTCGGTGACACTGTCGAGCGAGCCATGAACGAGTCGAGGCAACGCGCGCGCAGGCCGAGCGAGGTACGAAGGCAGCGCGCGCTCGAGGTATCGGCCGAGCAACACGTGGTGCAAGAAGTAGTTCTCGCCCGCGTCGTGCCTCGCCAGACCCTGCTCGAACGCCCGCTGAAAATACGCGGGATACGAGCCCTTCGTCGCGTGTTGCGTGGCGGACGGGCCGAACATGGCCTCGAGCATCGCGCCATGAAACACCGAGTGAAAGACGGGCGCCCAATAGGGAGAGCTCGACCAGCGCTCGACCGTGGCGCGCCGCGACTCGAGGCTCGCCGCGAAGAACGCGGTGAGCTCTTCGTCGGTCGCGACCAGGCTGTTGATCGCCCCGCGCATCACGCGAAAGAGCCGCTCGAACTCTCCGCGTTGATTGAGGGCGCCCGGCGCGTCGTCTTCGATGTTGAGCAGGCCGGGGGACGCATCGCCACGGGCGGCGTCGAACTTCTGGCGAACGTGCTCGAGCTGCGCGGGGTTGATGTCGAACGCCGTGACCGAAAGCGCGTCGCACGCGCCGAGCAGCGACAGCGCCGTGCATCCGCCCGAGGCGACGACGAGCGCGGCGCGGCCCGAGGCGCCGCCGAGGTCTCGCTCGAGGATCGCGCGCTCGAGCTCGGGGTCTTCGCGTACGACGGCAAACGAGACCCGCGAGAGACTCATGGGATCGCCGGCAATCCGAGGTCGTAGAGCAGCTTGTCCGCCGCTTGAAATGGCTCGAAGATCGATGGCTCTTCGAGGGGCCAGACGCCGGCGCGGTCGGCGCTCGAGCCAGACGCCTCGAGGATCGCGTTGGTCGCGCGGCGCGCGGCCTCGTTGGCGGCCTCCATCGTTGCGAGGTCGGTGTGAGTCCGCACGAAATCCGCTGCGAGAAACAGGTTGGGGATCTTCGTGGCTGCCTCGGGGCGATGGCGCCAGGTGTCGACGGTGTTCACGAGCAGCGGCTCGAGGTTGGCGACGCCGCTCGGGTTGGGAACGATGATGGCCTCGTCGAGCGACCAGCCAGCGATGTTGTCGTCATCGAGCTCTTTGATCGCGTCGTCGTTGAGCGCCCGCTTCATCTGCGCCCAGACCTCGTTCTTGATCATCTCGCGGTCTTGGACTTGATTGGCAGGGAGCCCGTAGAGAATCCCTGGGTTGTCCCAGTTGGACACGTCGACCGACAGGATGCCTCGCACTTCTCCGTCGCCGTACTCCGCGAGCTTGCTTCGCCAGAACTGCGCTTGCGACACCGCGGTGAGCGCCCACGGGGTGTCGACGAAGAGGATGTGCCCGGAGGTGAGGGGCACGTCGCGTTTGAGATAGAACTGGATCCCGTTCATCCAAGCGGTCTTCAAGAAGCGAAGGCCGTCGAGCGAAGGGTCGATGGCCTTCATCTGTGCGCTGACGAGCGGACGAAACACCTCGAGCGGCACCGCCGAGACGTAGTAGTCCGCGGTGTAATCGTGGGTCGATCCGTCGGCGTACGTGGCGGTGACCTTGGTCACCCGAGAGGCGTCCGTGTGGATTTTGGTGACCTTTGCGCCGCTCACGATCGTGGCGCCGAGCCCTTGGATCTGCTTGCGCCAGGGATCGATCCACACCTCCGACGTCGGGCCGTCGAGCAGGCGGTCGAGCTCGCCGCGACCGAAGTCCATGATCAACTGGATGAGGGTGTTTCCGACGGTGCGCGTGCTGCCTTCTTCGGCGCGGAGCGCGACGAGCGTTCGCGTCATTCCGCGCGCGAGCAGGTCTTGAAACGCCTGTGATTTGTTGCTGGCCTTGAGATAGTCCCACCAGGAGATCTTCTCGAGCTCGCCGAGCCGGCGCGCGTCGGACATCTTCAGGATGTGAAACATCCGACCGGTGAACTCGGCGAGCTCCCACAGGGGGATGCCGAGCGGCGTAAAGATCGCGCGCAGCTCGAGAAGAAACTCCGCGGGGGTCTTGGGGAGCTTCAGAAAGTAGATGGGGTCTTCGCCGCCGCTGCGGGCCATCATGAACTTCGTCGCCTCGACGAGGTGCTCTTTGACCGGCCTTCCGTCGTACGAAGTCACCCGGGACATCGTGTCCGGCACGTGCTTGTAAAACCCCGGAAAGAACCGAAACCCGTGCTCGCCGGGGAGATCTTTGCGCCCGCCGACCGCCGTTCCGGGCACCGGATACGACCGAGCCTTGCCTCCTACCGCTGACCGGCTCTCGAGCACGGTCACTTCGAATCCTCGCTCTGCGAGCTCGTGGGCCGCAGTGAGCCCTCCGATGCCGCCGCCCATGATGAGCACCCTCTTCTTCATCGTGCGCGCGATGATACGCTCAACTCCATCGATGGAACTCACCATCCTTTCGGGCTCGAGCCATCCAACCCTTACACGCGATATCTGCGAGAGGCTCGGGGTGCCCCTCGCGAGCTCGACCGTCACGCGATTCTCCAACGACAATCTCAAGGTCCGCATCGACGAGAGCGTTCGTGGAAAAGACGTCTTCGTCGTCCAGACGGCCTGCCCGCCGGTCCAGGATCACCTGTTCGAGCTATTGCTCTTCATCGACGCGCTGCGCGGCGCGAGCGCGGGGCGGATCACCGCGGTGATCCCGTATTTTTTCTACGCTCGCTCGGACAAGAAGGACGAGCCGAGGATCTCGATCACGGCGCGGCTGGTGGCGGAGCTGTTGCAGACCGCGGGCGCCGACCGGCTGCTGACGCTCGACCTGCATTCGCCGCAGATTCACGGATTTTTCAAGATTCCCGTCGATCACATCACGGCGGTGCCGACGCTCGTGACGGCGCTCGAGCGCGATCGCGAGCTGATGAGCGCCCCGGTCGTGGTCGCGCCGGACGTCGGCGAGTCCAAGGACGCAGGCCGCTTCGCGCGCAGGCTCAACGCGCTGCTCGCGGTCGTCGACAAGCGACGCACCGGCGACGACGAAAAGGCGCGGCCGGTCAACATGGTCGGCGAAGTCTCGGGCCGGCACGCGGTCATGGTCGACGACGAGATGGCCACGGGAGGCACGATCTTCGAAGCCGCGCGGTTTTGCACGGCGCGCGGGGCGGTCTCGGTGCGGGCCGCGGTCGTCCATGCGGTGCTCTCGGGCGACTGCGCGGAGCGCTTTCGATCGAGCGACCTCGCGAGGCTGATCGTCACAGACACGCTTCCGCTGCCAGAACACAAGCGCGACCCGCGCATCGAAGTGGTGTCCGTCGCCGGGCTGCTGGCCGACGCGATCTCTCGAATCCACCTCGGAAAGAGCGTGGCTGAAATGATGTCTACTCGCTGACCCAAAGGAGGGGCGCGATGCGTATCGACTCGATCCGAGTGAAGGGATTTCGCAACTTTCGTCAGCCGGTGTCGCTCGAGGAGCTGACCGACATCAACGTGCTGCACGGAGAGAACAACACGGGCAAGAGCAACCTGATCGACGCGATCGAGCTGGCGTTCGCGCTGCTCGGCGACCTCGCGATGCACCAGTGGCCCGATCGGCAGATGGAGAAGCTGCTCGGGCTTCGTCCGATCGACGTCTTTCCCGTCGAGGCCCAGGAGGGCTCGGTCGAGATCGTGCTTCGCGTCTCTCTCGACCCCGCGGAGGGAGAGCACATCGCGGACACGACGGGCACGCTCGCGTTGCGCAGCGGAGGCTCGGTCGAGATCGAGCTGCTCCTCGCCCGATCAGCCAACGCCTTTCGATGGAACTCGAGCATCAAGCCCTCGTACGGCCGCACCACCGACGCGGTCGTCGCGCGCACGATCAAGCGCGGCGCGCCTCCGTACAAAGACGACTCGTGCGCGTTTCTCTCGATGCCTTCGCTTCGATCGGCGTACGGCGGCGCGGAGGGACGCGACACCGTTCCGCAAGGTGTGCTCGCGGCGCTGCTCGACTCGCACGACGCGCGGGACGCCAAAGAGCACCGGCTGTGGCAGCGCTTCTCGGACGTCGTCGTCGCTGGGCTCCGCGAGCACCTCGGAGAGGGCCAGCTTCGCCCGAGGTACGAAGCGCGGACCGAGCGCGTGGTGCTCGAGCTGCACTCGCCCAACGGCGCCATCCCGCTCGAGCGTCTCGGCGGAGGCGTGCAGCGCGTGATCGCGATGGCGGGCGCGCTGCTCGCATCCAAAGCGCAAATCGTCGCGATCGAAGAGCCCGAGGCCGACCTTCACCACGGGCTGCAGCTGCGCCTGCGCGACATCTTCAAGCGCATCATCGCCGACGAGCTCGGCCCCAAGCAGCTGTTGCTCGTCAGCCACTCGCCCGTGTTCGTCGCGACCAGCCACGGGTACATGCTTCGAGCGACCCCTCAAGGTCCGCGCATCGAGCTCTCTGCCGCGGCCAAGGTCCCTCTCTGATTGCGACCCCGTTGACCGCGGTCGACTCGGGGCGACGCGCTCGAACACACGGCACCACCCGGCCCTACTTCTGCGCTGACTGACCGCGCCCCGCAATCGTCACGGTGATGAGTGTCCGTTGTCGCGATCCCCTTCGCGCATTGCGATACAATCGAACCTCGCAGTCGGAGGCGTCGCACGGACGCATCGCTCTCTGATTGGAGGAATCACCACCATGAACGAACGATTGCATCTACGCGGCTCTCGTTGGCTCGCGCTCGCTGCGACCACGATCATCGCTGCGTGCTCAGATTCGTCGGTGCCGAGCGGCGACACCGGCGTCACAGGCGACACCGGGATCAACACCGGCATGGACTCGACCATCGACACCGGCGCCGACACGGGCGTCTCGACGATGGACTCGGGCGTCGATCCCGACACCGGGTCGACTCCTGCGGATTCGGGCGTGACCGTCGACACGGGCGTCAGCGTCGACACGGGCGTCAACGTTCGCTGCGCGCCGGGCGTCGACAGCGACGGCGATGGCTTGGACAACGCCTCCGAGTGCGCGGCGATGACCGACCCGTTCAATCCCGACTCGGATATGGACGGCGTGTCGGACGGCACCGAAGCCATGTATCCGCGCATTTGCGTCGCCACGATGCCGGCCCGCCAGCGACGGCCCGGAGTGCGCTGCACGACGGACATGATGTGCATGGCAGGCGAGGTCTGTCGCGGGCTCGATCCGCGCTCGCGCGACTCGGACATGGACGGAGTCCCCGACAACGAAGAGGACACCAACTTCGACGGGATGATCGACGTGGGCCGCGGCGAGACCGATCCGCGCCTCGGCGATAGCGATGGCGACGGTGTTCCCGACAATATGAGCGGGCTCGCGATCTGCCGCCCGTCGGGCCTCGCGACGGTCGTTCAAAACGGAATCCCCGGACGCCCGGTGCAAGTGGGCTACGCCCCGTCGTGGCGCAACAACGGGCGCGTCACGGGAACCATGAACCGCGGCGCCATCGTCCTCGACGAGGTGATGGCCAACGTCGCCGGCATCGTCGCAGCGCAGCCGTCAGTCGGCGCCGACGCGCGCGCCGAGTCGATGCGCATCGAGCCGATCATCACCGCGGCGCTCGGCGCGGGAACAGCCGCGGTCCTCGTGGGTCGCGCGCTGCGAACGCACGAGATGAACGACGCGATCACCAGCACCTACCGCGTCGCCCGCGCGACGTCCGCCAACGTGCTCCGCGACGCGCTCGTCATGCCGCTCACGGGCGCCGCCGCGCCCGCGGCGATGGGCGTCGTCGGAATGTCTGCAGAATTCCTCGTGGATATCACGGTCGTCCGTCGCACCACCGGCATGTCCGCGGCGACGACGGACGTGCTCGTCACGGTCGCGCCCCGCGCGTCCTACGACGACGCGATGCAGAACACTGCGATCCGCGCGATCGACCTCGTCAACTCGACGGCCACGGCGCAGATCGATCGCGGTCTCGGCTTTCAGTGCCAGAGCTTCCGGGCGATGGGCACACCTGAGGTCGACTTCATCTGGACCGTCGACACCTCGGGCTCGATGGGTCCCTACCAAGAGCGCGTGGGTCGTACGGCCAACGCGTTCTTCACGCGCATGCAGGCGGCGGGCATCAACTTCCGCGTCGGCGTGCTGCAGGCCGGATCGGTCGCAACGGGCCCCAACCTCGACACCCCTGGATTCACGTGGATCAGCGGCGCGGACGCCACGGGCGCACGACAACTGTGCAATCGCGTCACGTCCGCAGGCCTCGGCACCTGCCCCCTTCTGCCGGCGATGCCTGACATGGAGAGCCCGTACCCCTTCACGCCATCCACCGAAGAGCCCACGGCCGCCGCGATCCTCACGCACCGCACGATGAGCATGCGTCCCGCCGCGGACATGCGTCGGTATCGCCCTGCGCCCGCGCGGTTCGTCGCCTTTCTCGTGACCGACGAGCCTGGCACCAACGACTTCGGGCGCTACTTCCAGAACAACGACGACGCCTCGGTCGTGCCCGCCCGTCCGTGGGCAGGCACCCGCGGCGCGGCGTACACCGTCGCGGCGCAGAACAACATCATCGACTACTTCCGCCGCAACAACATCCTCACGTTCGGCCTCTTGCCCCGCACCGCGGTGTCCTGCGCGACCGCGCCGGTCGCCGAGCTGCCGCGCTGCGTGGTCGAAGGCAACGGCGGCGCGGTGATTCCGATCGCCACGGCCACGGACGCAGAGGTCGCCGTCGCGATGAACCGCATCGTCGACGCGATCGCCGGCGCCGCGAGCCAGTTCCGTCTCACGAGCACGCCGATCACCAGCACCCTCAAGGTGCGCGTGCGCGGCATGGACGTTCCGCGATCGCGCGCCAACGGCTTCGACTACGACTCGGCGTCGAACGCGATCGTCTTCTACGGCGCGACGCTTCGTCCGCGGATGGGCGACGAGGTCGTGATCTCGTACCGCATCTGGCAGCCGTGTCCCTCGACGGGCGGCGCGTGCACCACCGACGCGCAGTGCTGCTTGCCGCACGTCTGCCGCATGGGACGCTGCATGACGCCCTGCGTGATGACCGCAGGAACGTGCGTCGACAACGCCGACTGCTGCGCGCCCAACATCTGCATCTCGGGCCGCTGCGCGCCTCCGACCACCTGCCGCCCGGCCGGTGAAATGTGCATGCGAAGCGAAGACTGCTGCGCGCCCAACACCTGCATGGGTGGCCGCTGCACGCCTCCGCCGCTGTGCCGCCCGGTCGGCGACATGTGCTCGAGCGCGATGGACTGCTGCGACCGCAACTGCGTCGGCGGCCGCTGCGCGCCGCCTCCCTGCCGCAACATTGGCCAGAGCTGCACCACGGCGTCGGACTGCTGCGATCGCAGCTGCATCGGCGGCGTCTGCGCCCCAGGCTGATCGACGCGAGCGCGAAGGGGGCGACAGACGTGGAGGGGTGACAGGCGCCGGGGGGCGCTACAGCCGTGCCGTCGTGCGCGCCCCACAATTCAAGTGAAGATGATCTGCGCGCCCTCGGCGAGGTCGTAGAAATCGCCGGCGGTGATCACGTCCTTCACCTGCGGGACGAGGTCCTTTTGCTCGCGCTTGAACATCTTCATCGCGAGCTCGCAGGCGTAGAGCTCGGCGCCGGACTCATCGAGGATCTGGATCATCTCGCGCACCGTCGGCAGCTCGAGCTCCTCCATCTGCTTCTTCATCATTTTGGCGGCCAGCGCCTCCATGCCGGGAAGGCCGCCGAGCATCGTGGGCATTGCTGCGCTCGGGTTGCCGGCGATGTTGACGTGCAGGTGATCGACCTTCGACTCGGTGATGACGTCGAGGCCCCAGAACGTGAAGAACACAAACGCGTCGATGCCCGACTGCCGCGCGGCGTTTGCGAGGATCAACGACGGGTACGCCTCGTCGAGCCCGCCGTGCGAGCAGATGAGCGCCACTTTTCGATGCGGGGTAGCGATGTTGGTGGTCACGATGGTCTCCGTAAAAACTCAGAGGTGGGTTCAGAGGCAGCCAGCGGGCTTGGGGATGCCCGCGATCTTCGCGATCGTGCGCGCAGGGGCCTTGGGAAACAGCGCGTAGAGGTCCTTGGTCTGCACCGACGCGCCTTGCGTCATGCGTCGGATGTTCGGCGCCACTCCGCTCGACTCGAAGTCCGCGCGCGCGAAGCGAACGATCGCCCAGTGCGCCTCGGTCATCGCCACGCCCTGCGCGGCCGCGAGCTTCGCGCCGAGCTCGGGGGTCCATTGCTTCGGATCAACGAGGTGCCCCTCCGCGGTAAACGCCACGCCGTCGATCACCGCCGCGGTCACCGCGGGCTTGTTCGACGGCGTCGCGCAGGCAGGTCCGCTCGGCGCCGCTTCGATCGGCTTGGGCGCGGCCACCGCCGCGACGCGCGCCTCCATCCGCTTGGGCGCGATCGTCCGCTCGACGCCGAGCACGTTGCGCGAGCGCTTGGGCCCGAGCGCCTCCGAGAGCTTCGCCTTGCGCTGCGCGGACGGTGAGCGCTCTTTGGCGGCGGTGACGGCCTGCGCCGCGCGACCCACCTGGCGCATCACGTCCATCATGAGCGCCATGCCCTTCTGCACGTTTTCGTCGCGGGTCGCGCGGACCATCCCGACGATCCCGATCGGCTCGACGTCGTCGCTCTTTTGAAGGACCGTCGCGGTCTCGTTGGCGATCTGAAGCACCTCGGGCTGCGTCATCGCGCGGACGGTCTCGAGGATCCCCACGACCGCGTCGCCGAGCTGGCGCACGTCCGCGGGGCTGAAGCCCTCGACGATCCGCTCGGTGACGCCGTAGAGCTCGCGCCCGAAGGCGAACCAGCCCTTCTTCTCGGCGTCCCCGAAGCGCTCGGTGGCCACGGTCATCACGTCGCGGAGGATGGGCGTGAAGATCTCGAGCATCTCTTGCTGCTTGCGCTGGCGCTCGACGAGAAACTCGAGCTGCGACGAGATCGCGTCGAGCCGCGCGAAGACCGCGGCCATGTCGTGTTCTGTTGAATTCATGGTCAGCTCCACTTTCCCGCGGTGAGCATGCGGTGGTCGAGGGGGAGTTCTTTTCCGGCGAGCAGCACGTTCCAGTAGACCCACTCGAAGGCGAGCTTGCCCCAGTGGTTGACGGAGCTCTCTTCGAGCAGCGTAAACGGCCCCACGCCCGGCAAGGGAAAGCGCCCCGGCAGCGGCTCGGTGTTGTAGTTGAAGTCGATCAGCATCGCCTTGCCGTAGCCGGTCTCGATGAAGCAGTTGGCGTGTCCGTCGAACGAAGGCGCGAGCGCCGCACCCCTCGCGAAGCGCAGGATGTTCTCGAAGAGCACCTCGCTCTGAAAGTGCGCGACCGCGCCGGCCTTCGAGCTCGGCAGGTCCGTCGCGTCACCGATGGCGAACACCTCGGGCCACTTCGCGCTCTGCAGCGTGTGCTTGTGCGTCGGGAGCCAACCGCTGCCGTCACCCATGCCCGAGCGCGAGATCACCTCCGCGCCCGCGTGGGACGGCACGGTCACGAGCAGGTCGTAGTTGGTCTCGCGACCGTCGTACGAGCGCAGCACGCGCTTGGAGCCGTCCACCTCGCTCGCCGCGAAATCTCCGATCACCGAGATCCCCCTGCGCGCGAGCATGTCGCCGAACGCCGCAGACGCCTTGGGCTTGGTGAAGGCGCCCTCGAGCGGCGTGGCGTAGACAATCTCGACCTTGTTTCGAATGCCTCGACCGGTGAAGTACGCGTCCGCGAGAAAGAGAAACTCGAGCGGCGCTACGGGGCACTTGATGGGCATCTCGACGACGTTGACCACGAGACGGCCGCCCTCGAAACGTTCGAGCTTTCGCGCGAGCGAGACGGCGCCCTCGTAGGTGTAGAAGTCGAAGGCGCTGTCCTTCCAGCCCACGCCCGTGAGCCCCGGCGTCGACTCGGGCATGATCCTCGAGCCCGTCGCGACGATGAGAATGTCGTAGCGAAGCTTCTCGCCGCCCTGGAGATAGACCGTCTTTTCGTCGGGCGCGACCCGGTCGATGCCCGTGAGTCGGCAGTCGACACTCGAGTCGACCAGAGGCTTTCGCCGCCGCACGACCTGCTCGGGTCGATACGTCCCAAACGGAACGAACAAGAGCCCCGGTTGATAGATGTGCACGTCGTCTCGGTCGACGACCGTGATCTTCCAGTCGGTCGCCGGCAGCGCGCGCACGAGCTTGTTGGCCATCATCGTCCCGGCTGTTCCCGCGCCGAGGATCACCACTTGTTTCATCATCGGTGCAACGGCATTGCAGCACGCGGGCCAACCATCGCAGCACCCACAGAGCGACGGGCCCCGCCGACGAAGCACGCAATTCTGGATGCGACCAAACGTCGTAGCGACCAACCGATATGCACCGTTTGCGCGTGGGTGCAGGAGGCGCGCCGCGAAGCAATACAGCAACGATGTTTCAGCTCGTTGCGTCGTCGATGAAACACGCGGATCGACCGTGACGCTACCTTCGTCGGCCGTCGCCGAGGGCGAGCCCGTTGCTCGTCGCCGCGCCTTCGACGCCCTTTCGCAACACGAGCTTTCGCCCCGCTTCGTGCCCCTGCGAGCGCGCCTCGGCGTTGCCCGCGCCGCCGGTGCGCACCGTCGAGATCCGCGGGTAGCGCGTGCGGTAGTGCTTCTCGAGCGCAGGGTCGCCCACCCACACGAGCCCCTTCTCTTCATTGGTGCGCTGCTCAGCGCGGAGCTTCTCGAGAAAGCCCGTGATCACCCCGGCGCGGTACGCTCTGCGATCGCGGTCCACTTTGATTCCGTGTGCGCGCTTGTGCTGCCCCCACAGCGCCTCGGCAGTGTGATGCAGAAACGAGTAGACGTACTCGGCCATCGAGACGTTCTCGGGCGTTCCGGTGACCTCGAGGACGGTCCCGCGCGAGCCGTGCCGCGGACGCCACACCCGGAGCTGGATCACCTCGACGAAAAAGTGCTCGCGCAACACCACGCCGATCAGCCCGACGGACTCTTCGAGCCTGCCCGCTGGCTCGCCGAGCTCACGAGACACATAGCTGCGCCGAACGTTCGCCTCGATCTCGCCGAGGTTGTGCTCGAGCATCAGCTTCTGCGCGAGCTTCATCGCCGTCTGCGCCTCGTGCTCGTTGGGGCTCTGCGCTAACGCCAGCAGCTTGGCGACGCGCTCGAGCACCACCGAGCGCTCTGCGACGCCCTCCGTCGCAGGCGCCGGCAGCCCGGCCGCGCGAGCGTCGATCCCGCGCTCTCTGCACACCCTCTGAAACAACGGCCCGTGCGCGGTCTCGTCACGCACGAGCAACGCCTCGTCGACGAACTGGTGCGCCATCTCGTGCTTGAGCACCTCGACCACCACCGTCCAACGGTGGCTCGAGATAAAGGCCCGCGACAGCTCGATCGTTCGCGCGCGAGACACCCAGCGCGCGAGCGCCGTCTCGCTGTCGATCAACGCGAACGTCGGCGAGCGCAATCGATCGTCGAAGAAGAGGCTGTTGCAGAGCTGCCACTCCTCGAGGATCGCGTGGAGCAACGCGCGCTCGAGCTCGAGCGAGAGAGGTTCGAGATCGGTCACGGCGCACTCTTTAGCACGCAACAATCGTCCCTCTCGAACAACGCGTCAGTTCACGAAACGTCGCGCGTTTCCCAGGGCGATCGCTCTCGCTACGGGGCCAGAATCACCGCGCCCCACGACGGAACGGTGAACCGAACCATCCCTCCGGTCACCGTCACGGTCGTCATCGAGAGCCTGTCTCTCAGCACGGTTCCATCGCGAAGCCCCGCAGCGCCCACGGAGATGTCCAGCGTGCGATCGGCGCCCGCCTTCGAGAGCCCCACGATCGCGACGTTGGTCCCCGCGCGACGCGCGAACGCGAGCGTCTCTTCCGTGGCCGCGAGCGAGATGTACTCGCCCCGCTGCAGCGCCACGAGCGAACGCCGCGCAGAACCCACCGCGCGAAGGTGCGTCAGCGTCGCGGTCTCGTCCGGCGACAGCATCGACGGGTCGCGCCACATCCTGCGGTTGTTCGGGTCAGCGCCGCCCCAATCGCCGTACTCGTCTCCGTAGTACAACAGCGGCGCTCCCGGAATCGTGAGCACCCACGTCATCGCGAGCCGATGCCTCGCATACGCGTCGGGGTTGCGCGGCGCTTCCGCAGGGTTGTCCCACTGGTTGTTGGGAATCCCGGGATCGAGCCCTGGCCCCTGACCGCGGTACGTCGCGAGCGTGACCATCCGCGACGTGTCGTGGCTCCCGACGTAGGGGGTCATGACCGAGCCCGGGATGTACTGACGCTGGCTCTGCTGCGTCCAGAAGTCTGCGTGGATCATTCCGCGCGAATCGCTGGAGAAAACGCGATACGGCACTGCGTGATACAGGACGAAGTCCGCCTGTCCGTCGAGCCCGAGCGGCCCCATGTAGCGGTTGATCGTGTCGTACTCGTTGCGGTTGCAGTCGACGCCACAATCACCCCAGCCCATCGCCGTCTCGCCCGTCAGAAACACGCGGACGCCGGTCGCTTCGAACTCTTCGTGCAGCCTCGCGCGCAGGTTGTACACAGCGATGTCCTCGACGTGCTTGACCGCGTCCACGCGCAGCCCGTCGAAGTCGAAGTCGCGAATCCAGAACGCCGCGTCGTCCGCGAGCCGCTCGGAGAGCGCCGACACAGACCAGTTCACGTCCGGCAGGTACTCCGTGAACAAGCAGTCGAGCCTTCGACCGGTCCAGTCGCAGTTGTTCGTGCCGCACACGCAGCCCGTGCGAAACCAATCAGGGTGCGCGCGAAAGTACTCGTGCTCGTTGTGCACGTGGTTGACGACGTAGTCCTGCAACACGCGGATGCCGTGCCGGTGCGCCTCGGCGATGAGCTCGCGCAGCGCCGCAGCGCCGCCGAGCCGCGGCTCGACCTCGCGCGCGCGGATCGGCCAGTAGCCGTGGTAGCCCATCACTCGATTGCGCCCGTTCGCCGCGAGAAACGCGCCATCTGGGTTGCGATTGACGGGAGCGAGCCAGATCGCGCGAACGCCGAGACGATCGAGCGTGCCGTCAGCGACACGGGCGCGCAGACCTTGAAAATCACCGCCCTGATAGTCCGCACGCGGGTCGACGCCCATCGTCGGGCGCGCGTCGTTCGACCGATCGCCGTTGGCGAATCGATCGATCATCGCCATGTAGATCGTCGCGCCCTGCCAGTCGAACGGCTCGGACTCGACCCAGAACACGAGCCGCAAGGGCGTCGCTTCGCGGCCGCGCTGATCGCGGGCCTCGACGATCGCTGTGTACTTTCCGTCTGCGAGCGAAGCGACGTCGAGGCGCACGGTGCGCGCGCCCGCGTCGATCGCCGGCATCGCGACGGGCGTGCGAACGCCATCGCGAACCATCGTCGCGCGAACGCTCATCGGATCCACAGCGACGCCGTCGATTCCGTTCGTCCATCGAACCTCTGCGCGAAAGCGACCTTGCCCTGCCGCGGGTCGCTCCACAGAGCTCGACACGCGCGTCAGCGAAGGGAGACGACAGTCAGCGACGCTCACGCCCGAGTTCTCGACGCCGCCTACGTACTTGCGTCGCGCAGCGCCCGGGTCGAGCTGCCAGTCGCCGTCGATCAGCAGTTTGTACCCGTGAAATCCAGGGGGAATCATCACGTCGCCGCGAAAGGTCCCGCCCTCGTTGCGAAGCGCGACGCCGGGATTCGCCCAGCCGCTCCACTCGCCGGTCACTTCGACGCGACCGATCGTGCGCCCCGAGGGCACGCGATACGAGAAGCTCACAGGGCAGTTGACCGACGCGCTGCCATCGGAGCCGTCGACGGTCGCGTCCATCCCCGCGCCGTCCGCGGACACGTCCGTGATCGTTCGATCATCTCTCGCGTCCGACGTCGTCGCGTCGGGGATCAACGGGCGAGGTGACGCGCAGGACACAGCCAACGTCGAGAGCACCAGAACCGGCCAATGGAAGTTCACGCGCTGGATTCTAGCGCGGGTGCAGAGCGATCATGAAGTCGCGCTTCAGCCGCTGATCGCTCGCTCAAGCCGCTCAGCCTGGGATCGTCTGGCAGCCGAACAACACGCGAACCGCCGTCGTCGATCCCGCGCGAACCGCCGCTTGCGCCTGCTCGCACGACGCTGGGCAGAGCGTGATGCGCCGCGGCGCGCTCTCGTTGTCGTAATACCAGCCGCCGCTCGCGCCGCAGGCGCCGACGTTGGCGACCTTTCCTGGGCGAGTGGTCGAGCCCGACGATGAGATCTCGACGTTGACCCGAGAGTTGTCGAAGACCATTCCCATCGGAACCGACGGAATGGCCAGGTCGCACGACACCCTGGAGGTCGTCTCGACCGCCGTTGCGACGCGATCGAAGAAGGGTCCCCACGCCGTCGCGCCGTCGCAGATGCGCGCCCTGGCGCCGCGCGTCCGTTGCACGAGCGTGGTGTACGTCGGCCCCGACGAGGGCGGCGTCGTCCCGCCCGGATACGTGCAGCGCACAGAGGGATCGGTGTCCGAGCCCCAGCCGTAGAGCGCGCTGAACGTGTAGCCCGTGAACAGCCCCATCCACGACGCGTCGAGCACGCCCGGCGGCAACGTGAAGCTCCGGCTCCTCGGGTTGACCCCGCCCGCGAAGCGCTCGAACTCGTCCGCGGGCATGCGCGACTCGTCGTCGGTCACCACGACGAACGTCTTGCTGGCGGTCGGCCGCAAGAACGCGCGCCACGACTCGCCGCCGCGCTCTTGGCCAACGCGGTAGCCCTCGGTCTGCGCGAGCGTTCCCAACAGCTGCTCGAGGGGTTGGGTGCTTCGAATGTCGACGGAGGACTGAAAGAACCGCGGGCCGTTGCCGCAGTTGCTGTCCCCCGCGAGCGGCTGCGGAATGCACACACCGTAGCGCTGCCCGCCGGCGATGGTCACGGGGTTGGTCCGCGATCGATACGAGACCATCACCACGCGATAGTCGAGCCCGCGCATCCCGATGCGCGCCGCGAAGTTATTGAGCCCCATGGTCACCTGCCGAATCGCGGGCTCCATGCTCACCGAGTTGTCGACCGCCCAGATGATGTCCACGGGCTGACGCTCGACCGTCGCCACCGAACTCACCGCAGCGCACGCCGCGTCGGGGTCGATCGGCATGTTGGGAACATCCGCGGGCTGGATATCCACCGGCACTTGCACATCGCGCGGCGCGGTCGTGTCCGGCACGACCACATCGACCGTCGCGATGTCGGGCATCCCGCCTTCGTAGCCAGGAGGGCGGCGAAGCGGCTCGTAACAGCTCGCACCGCCGACGGTGGACACAGCGAGCGCGACCAACAAGCGAAGGCGATCGGTCATGAATGTTCACGCACGATAGCGCGCTTGCCCGCGCGACGCGCGACTTGTGCTCACGAGAAGCGTGATCGTCACCCAACGGTCACGGTGGGGCGAGGCTTGCCGGCCACCCCGCAAATCGCCGAGAAGAGCGCGTCTGCCGCAGCTAGACCGCGGCCGTCGAAGGTCTTCGGGTTGGTCCAAAACTCTTCCAAGTGCCGGCGGCCCGCCCGCTCGTAGGAGAAAGCCTTGAGCAGCATGTGAGCCTTGTCGGCGACTCGAACGATGCGACTCTCGATCGTTCGCCCCGCTTCGAGCTCGTCCCAAAGCGAGAGCGCCCCCTCGCCGAGCAGCGCTTCGACCAGAGAACGCTCGACGCGCGCGAGCTCGTCGTCGAGCGCCGAGGACTTCACGGGCATCGGAACGTCGCCGGTCCTCGCCTCGGGCGCGTCGTGCACGATCGCCATTCGAAGCACCCGCTCGCCGTCGACCTCGAGCCCCGAGGCTCGCACGCCATCGACGAGCAACATCGCGACGAGCGCGACGCCAAACGAGTGATCCGCGATGGATTCGCACGGGCGAACCCCGCGCATGAGCCACCCCGTCCGCGGGAGCTCCGACAGCGGGTCGAGCGCGAGGGCGGACCGAACCGCGCTCGTCGCCCATCGATCGAGCGCTGCGTCGCTCACAACGCGAGCCCTTCGGGAGAAGGCCAGCTCTCGCCTGCGGAGAACCGTCCGCTCGCGTCGCGCACCACGCGCGAGAGCGCGCACTCTGCGTCGTGCGTGAAGAACAACCGACCGTTGCGCGCCGCGAGGTCCGAGAGCAGCGCGTCCTTCTCGTCGATCAAGCGCTCGGGAAATCGGTCGTAGCCCATGGTGATCGGCAGGTGAACCCAGGGTCTTCCCGGGATCAGATCCGCGGCGAAGACCACGGCTCCGTTGCTCGAGGCCACCTCCGCGAGGATGAGCCCCGGGGTGTGTCCGTCGCTGCGATGCAGGCGATAGTCCGGCCCGAGCGTGGGCGATCGATCCCCCTCGACCAGCTCGAGTCGCCCGCTCTGTTCGAGGAGCGGGACCAGCTCTGGAATGAAGCTCGCTTTGTCTCTCGCGTGTGGGTGCTTCGCGCGCTCCCACGCTTCGCGGCCTACGATGAAGCGCGCCTTCGGAAAGAGCAGCGAGGGCTTCTTTGCTGCCTCGTACGCAGAGAGCAGCCCGCCAGCGTGATCGAAGTGCAGATGCGAGAGGACGACCGCGTCGATCGTGTCGTGCGGCGCCCCTGCGGCCTCGAGCGAGCGAAGCAGGACGTGCTCTTCTTCGACGACGCCGAAGCGATCTCTGAGCTTGGGCTCGAAGAAGGCGCCGATGCCCGTCTCGAAGAGGATCTTGCGCACCGCGCCGTCTGCGTCGCGCTCTTCGACGAGCATCGCGCGGCACGCGAGCGGAATACGGTGACGCTCGTCGGGCGCGATCCATCGCTCCCACACCGGGCGCGGGGCGTTGCCGAACATCGCGCCGCCGTCCAATCGCTGGGAGTTTCCGAGGATCGCCCAGAGCCTTCGCTGCACCGAGTGGGTGAGACTGTCCATCGCTGCCGCGAAGCATGCGCAGTCTCGGCGAGGTCCGTCCACTGCCATGTCTACGGCCAGCACGGGACGGACGGCGCGACGGTCACTCCGACAGCACCGCGAGCATCGCGTCCAAGGACCGAGCGCCAAACTGCCTCGCGTCGTTCGCGGTCCACCCTCGCCCCGCGCCGTTGAACGGAAGCTCGAGCGTCACCGACGGACACTCGTAGAACTCGCCGACGAAATTCGCCGCCGAGCGCAGGTCTGCCTCTCCTGGCTCGTCCTCTGGATAGCCGCTCTCGCGGTCGAACTCTTCCCATCCCTCGGCGAGCGCGTCGACCAGGCGCGCTTCGAGCGCCGCGAGCCGCTCGTCGTAGCTGGGGTTGCCCTCGCTCTTTGCGACAAATGCGCGCGCGGTCCGCTCGTCGCCGTGCACGTCGATGAACAGGTCCACCGACGATGCTTCGATGGCAGCGCGCAGCGCGACGACCTCGGGGCAAGAGTCATCGTCGTCGATCCACGCGCGATTCATGTCGGCGCCCGCGGCGTTGACGCGATGGTGTCCGCGCGCCGCCCCATCGGGATTGGCGCAAGGAACAACGGTCACCGTGGCCTCTGCGCGAAGGGCTTTGACCGTTGGATCGCGCAGGTCGGAGAGGCGCTCGAGCAGCCCGTCCGCGAACCACTCGGCCATCACTTCGCCTGGGTGTTGCCGGGCGACGATCCACAGCCGCTTGGGGCCTCCGAGCAGCTGCACCGCCCAAAGATCGTTGCCGTCCGGCGTCACGCCGAGCGAGGCCACCGTCGCGCCGCGCGCGCGGCGCATGCGCGCGAGCAACCGTCTTCTGCGCGCGGGCGTGTACGGCTCCCAGAGCGCAAACTCTGCGAGCTCGACGCCAGCCGGGTGTTGCCACGAGAGCTCGGCGCCGTCGAAGGAGGTCTCGATGCGCTCCCACGGGGCACCGTCGAACGACGCGAACACGTTGTAGTCCTCGAGCGCCTCGGGCCAGCTCACGCCGTTTGCGTCGAGCCGAACGCCGCCTCCCGCTCCGTCTCGATCGCGCGATCGAAAGGCAAACCACTGGCAAAAGTCTCCCTCGGGGTCGGGCTCGGGCGCGACGATCACGCCGTCTTCGTCCGAACCGATCACCGTGATGTTGCCGCCGAACAGCTCGTCGTCGATTTCGACCGTCACGCGCGCACTCTGCCAAAGCGATGGCTGCAAACAAGCAGCGCCGAACCTCGCCGCAGTTTCGTAGGGTTTCGAGGTCTTGTACGCTCGCGGCCCTCCATGGACGACCTCTTCAATCCGACCCCCGAACACCGCGCGCTGCGCCAGACGATTCGAAGCTTCGCAGAGAAGGAGGTCGAGCCGCAGGCAGCCGAGCACGACCGCCTCGAGAAGTTCAACCACGCGCTGTTTCGACGGCTCGGCGACCTGGGAATCCTCGGCATCACCGTCGACCCTCAGTACAACGGCGCGGGCATGGACGCCGCGGCGGTGGCCCTGGTGCACGAAGAGCTCTCCGCGGTCGATCCTGGGTTCACGCTCGCGTACCTCGCGCACACGCTCTTGTTCGCGAACAACCTCGCGGTGAACGGCAGCGACGCGCAGAAGCAGCGCTACCTGCCCGACGCCTCGACGGGCGCGCGGATCGGCGGGATGTGCATGTCCGAGCCGGGCGCGGGGACCGACGTGCTCGGGCTTCGCACGACTGCGGTGCGCAAGGGCGATCGGTACGTGCTCAACGGCTCGAAGATCTGGATCACCAACGGCGCCGTGAGCGACACCGAGCTCGGCGACATGTTTCTCGTGTACGCCAGGATGGAGGGAGCGCCGCGAAACAAGCTCTCGATGTTCATCGTCGAGAAGGGTTTCAAGGGATTCTCGCTGGGGCAGAAGATCAAGGACAAGCTCGGGATGCGCGCGTCGACCACCGCAGAGCTCGTCTTCGAAGACTGCGAGGTGCCCGCAGAGAACCTCGTCGGCGCCGAGGGCGACGCCACCGTCCACATGATGCGCAACCTCGAGATCGAGCGCCTCGGCCTCGCCGCCATGAGCCTCGGCATCGCGCGACGCTGCATCGAAGTGATGAACCGCTACGCGACCGACCGAAAGTCCTTCGGCCAATCGCTCAGGGATTTTGGCCAGATCCAGCGACACATCGCCGAGTCGTACGCCGAGTACATGGCGGGCCGCGCCTACACATACTGGGCGGCCTCCCAGCTCGAGCTCGACAGGCCCGGCGGACGGCTCGACTCCGACGGGGTCAAGCTCTACTGCTCGACGATGGCGAAGAACGTCGCCGATCGGGCCATCCAGACGCTGGGCGGCTACGGGTACGTCGGCGAATACCGGGTCGAGCGCCTCTGGCGCGACGCCAAGCTCCTCGAGATCGGCGGCGGGACGATCGAGGCCCACCAGAAGAACATGACCCGCGAGCTCGCCCGCACCGAGAAGCTCCCCTGAGCTTCGCCACTTGTCACCGGGGCGGGACGCGCCATGCTCGCGTTCGATGAGCGACGACGCGACGACCGTACTCGAGGTCCGGCCACTTGATTTCGTGTGGGATACCGTAGACCCGTTCTTGTTCTGCGTGCACCACGACGACCGCTATCCGCGTGGCAACGGTGACTTCGGGCCCGCTGTGTCCCTGGCTGGACGCGACATCGGCCAGGACTTCTCGGGGCGGGACGGCTTCAGCATGTACCACGGCGACGTGGTGCCGGGATTTCCGCAGCATCCGCACCGGGGATTCGAGACCGTCACCATCGTGCGACGGGGGCTCATCGATCACTCGGACTCGCTCGGCGCGGCCGCGCGCTTCGGGCGCGGCGACGTGCAGTGGCTCACCGCGGGCAAGGGAATCGTCCACAGCGAGATGTTTCCGCTTCTCGAACGAGACAAGGACAACCCGGTCGAGCTCTTTCAGATCTGGCTCAACCTCCCGCCCGAAGACAAGATGGTCGAGCCGCACTTCTCGATGCTGTGGAGCGAGAGCATCCCTCGCCTCGAGCACCGCGACAGCAACGGCAAGCGCACCGACGTCACGGTGATCGCGGGTGCGCTCGGAGCGCTGCGCCCAGCTGCCCCTCCGCCGCAGTCATGGGCAGCGCGCCCCGACTCGGACGTCGCGATCTGGACGCTGCGAATGGACCCGGGCGCGACCTACACGCTGCCGCCAGCCAAGAGCACCTCGCGGCGGTCGCTCTACTTCTTCGCGGGAGAGAGCGCGTCCATCAGCGGCAAGAAGGTGCGGCCAAAGAGTGGCGCACGGCTGCGCGCGGACGCTGAGTGCGTGATCGAAAACGGCGCGCTCGAGGGAGAGCTGCTGCTCTTGCAAGCGAGGCCCATCGCCAGGCCGGTCGCCCAGCACGGGCCGTTCGTCATGAATACACGCAGCGAAATCATCGAGGCGTTCAACGACTATCAGCGGACGCGGTTCGGCGGTTGGCCCTGGCCCTCGGACGGCCCCGTTCACGGCGCAGAGCCCGCCCGCTTCGCGCGTCACGCCGACGGCCGCATCGAGCGACGCGAGGGCTGAGCTCGGATCACACGCCCTCGGGCCAGACGTGCGACGCAAAGCGCTGGCGCAGCTCGGTCTTGAGGACCTTTCCTGTCGCGCCGAGCGGCAGCGCGTCGACGAACACCACGTCGCTCGGCACCCACCACTTCGCGACCTTGCCCTCGTAGAACGCGAGCGCCTCTTCGCGCGTCAGCTCGTGGCCCGGCTTCTTGACCAGGACGAGCAGCGGACGCTCGGCCCACTTTTCGTGAGCGATCGCGATCACCGCGGCCATCGCCACGGACGGGTGCTTCATGATCACGTCCTCGAGGTCGAGCGACCCGATCCACTCGCCTCCGGACTTGATCACGTCCTTGGTGCGGTCGGTGATCTTCATGAATCCATGGGCGTCGATCGTGGCCACGTCGCCCGTGTCGAACCAGCCGTCCGCGGTGAACGCGCCGCTCTCGCTTCGAAAATAGCTGGACGCGATCCAGGCCCCGCGCACGTGCAGCGCGCCGAAGGCCTTGCCGTCCCAGGGCAGCTCCTTGCCCGCGTCGTCGACGACGCGAAGCTCGACGCCGTACACGCAGCGGCCCTGCTTGGCCTTTCGCGTGTACTTCTCGTCCTCGCTCTCGTTCTCGTGCTCGGCGGTCCTTTGGTTGAGCGTCCCGAGCGGGCTCATCTCGGTCATGCCCCAGGCGTGCAGGATCTCGACGCCGTACTCGCGCTCGAAGCGCTGTTGCAACGCGACGGGCGCCGCGCTCCCGCCGATGACGCAGCGCTTGAGCGTCGAGAACCGAAGCTTGTTCTGCTCGACGTGCCCGAGCAGTCCCAACCACACCGTCGGGACGCCCGCGCTGAACGTCACGCGCTCGCTCTCCATCAGCTCGTACACGCTCTTGCCGTCCAACGCCGGGCCGGGAAACACCAGCTTCGCGCCGTTGATCAGCGCCGAGTACGGCAGGCCCCACGCGTTGACGTGAAACATCGGGACGACTGGCAACACTGCGTCCGTCGCGTGCAGCCCCATCACGTCCGGCAGCGACGAGGCGTACGCGTGCAGCACCGTCGAGCGATGCGAGTACAGAACGCCCCGTGGATTTCCAGTGGTTCCTGAGGTGTAGCAGAGGCAGCTCGCGATGTTTTCGTCGAACTCGGGCCACTCGAAGCGGTCGTCCGGCTGCGCCCCGACGAGCTCTTCGTAGCAGAGCGCGTCGGGCGTCTCGGCCGGCATGTGCTCGCGCCCGCAGAGGACGCCCTTGTGCGTCAGGGACGCCACGTGCAGAGCGACGCCAGCCAACAGCTTCGCGAACGTCGTGTCGACGAACAGCGCCTTGTCCTCGGCGTGGTTCATGATCCACGCGATCTGCGTGGGGTGAAGCCGCGGGTTGATCGTGTGCAGCACCGCGCCGATCCCAGAGACCGCGTAGTAGAGCTCGAGGTGTCGATAGCCGTTCCACGCGATGGTGGCGACTCGGTCGCCGGGCTTGATGCCGAGCGCGATCAGCGCCTTGGCGAGCTTTCGCGCTCGCGAAGCGAGGTCGCGATATGTGTAACGGTGAATCGCGAGGTCTTCGGCGCGGCGCGAGACGATCTCGCGACCCCCGTGGGCGCGCTCGGCAAACCTCAGGATCCCCGAGATCAACAGCGGCTGCGCCATCATCAGTCCGTGCAACATCGATGCTCTCCCTCTCGCGCGGCTCTTCGTGAGCCGACGACAACTCGCGAGAGTGTGCCTCGATCGAAGCCCGCCCGTCATCGCACTTCGAACCGTCACGGCACCGCTCGAACATCATCGTTGCCCGACGCATCCCCCCCCGCCATCGCTACCCCACGCCTCGCAGCCTGAGCGCTCGAGCGCCGAGCCGCGCCTGTTCGACGACCGTTGACAGCTCGCGCGCCCTTCTGTCCTCCCTGTGTTTTTGCTGTCGAAAGTGCGCCAGCTCGTCGCCCGCCTCCAGCGCGCGCGGCGCGAAATCCCATCGCGTCCGCCGTTCACCGCAGAGCCCGAGGACCGAAGCCAGGTGAGCGCTCGCCCACGCCGCGCTCCAGAGCTCGATCGCGATCCGGATCGGCGATCGAAACCCATCGGGGCGCCGCGCAAAGTACTCGACGCCGTCCCTCCAGCGCCTCGACTGACGATCGATCACCGCGTCGATCGCCGCTGGTGAGCGACGGGCGAGCTCGCGCAGCCGCTCGACACCCGACGATGACAGACCGCCGCCCGAGTGCTCGAGCGCAGCGACGACGGCCGCGCACTGCTCGCGCTCGGACCTCGCGAACCCCTCGAGCTCGCCCTGCCAGTGCTCTCGCCGCGCGTGATCGAGCGACGCCCGATCGATGGTCGACCAGGGTCCGTTGGCCATCCCCGCGGCGAGGCAGGTGACGAAGTGTCCGTCGTCCGTGGCGATGATGCGCGGCCCCAACGTCGCAGCGTCCATCGCCACTGCGACGCGCCGCCCGCCGATCGCCAGGCCCTTGGCCTCGATCGCGCGGAGGATGATCTCGGGGCGGCGATACAGCTCGAGGGCTACCGCCGCGTGTTCGTCTTCGAACCGAAATAGCCTCGAAAGAAAGTGATCGTCGCGACCCATGCCGGTGACCTCGCGACGCGCCTTCTCCACAGGCGCTGGCGAACCGTTGCGCGCGGCGGTTGATTTCGTCGCGGCTCGCGCAGGGGGGGGGCGTGGGGACTCGAGTCCCCAGTCGCTGAGGACCAGCGGCCCCGCCTCAGGGTCCGCGACGGCGAGGAGCACGATGATCGCCTGCAATTTTCCGAAGCGTTCACGAACACCAATCGTGGCTTCACCATTGCAGTGGTCACCCTTCATGCTCCACCGCACCACCGCTCTCTTGTTGACCGCGATCCTCACCGCCGCCTGTGGGGTCGCGATGCCCCCTGGCTCCGACACCGACGCCAGCGCTGGCAACGACGCTGCCAGCAACGTCGGCGACGCCAACGCAACGGACGGGCCCGTGGTCGGAGCCGTCACTTGGAGCGAGCATGTCGCGCCGCTGGTGTTTCAGCACTGCGTCTCGTGCCATCGCGCCAGCGGCATCGCGCCGTTCTCGCTCGAGCGCTACGAGCTCGCCCGCGATCGGGCACGGATGCTCTCGATGGCTGCGAGCGCGCGGACGATGCCGCCCACGCTCGTCGACAACAGCGGGACGTGCAATCGCTACGAGCCGCACAGCGCCGATTGGCTCACCGACACGGAGATCGCCACGCTGCGCGCGTGGTCCGAGCAAGGAGCGCCCGAGGGGGATCCGGCGAGGACTCCTGCTGTTCCTCCGCCTCCAGGGGGGCTCGCCAACGTCACCGCGCGGGTCGACGTTGGATCGACGTTCATGCCGGACGCGACGCGGATGGACGAGCTGCGCTGCTTCGTGGTCGACGCGCCGTCAGCGGATGATCGCTTCGTCACAGCTTTTCAAGTCGAGCCTGGAGACCCCCGCGTCGTCCACCACGTGATCTTGTACGCGCTCGAAACAGCGGCGGGCGCGCAGACCGTCACCGACCTCGACGCCCGCGACGCGCGCGCGGGCTACGACTGCCCTGGCGGTCCCATGGCGGCAGCGTACCCCGTCGTGCTGTGGGCCCCAGGCGGCGGCGCGACGCAGCTCCCCGCGGGGACGGGCCTTCGCTACCCAGGCGGACGCAAGCTCGTGCTGCAGATGCACTACAACATGGCGCAAGGGAGCTTTCCCGATCGCACTCGCGTCGCGCTCACGATCGCGCCCACCGTTGCGAACGAGGCGAGGATGGTGGCGGTCGGGGCCAACGCGCTGCGCCTTCCGCCGCGCATGACCAACGCGATCGCCGAGGGCTCGCGGACGATCCCGATGAGCTTCGGCCGCACGAGGATCTGGGGCGTCGCGCCGCACATGCACTCGCTCGGAACGGACGCGCAGCTCACGCTTCGCAACGCAAACCGCTGCGCGATGGACCTGCACCACTGGAACTTTCACTGGCAGCGCATGTTCTTCTACCAGTCTCCCCTCGACGTCGACGCCGGTGAGACGCTCAACGTTCGCTGCCAGTTCGACACCAGCAGCAAGAACGAGGTCACCACGTGGGGTGAGGGGACCGACGACGAGATGTGCCTCGTGTACGCCTACGTCACCGCGCGCTGAGAGAGACAGCGATCGACGGCGTCGCGTCGCGCGCCGCCGCTCGCTGCCGCGCCCCGGCTGTCGTATGGGAGTAGATGCACCCAACGACGATCGAGTGAGGGGGGGCTTCTTGGAGGGATTCGCACAACGAGGGCTCAGCGCGACCTCACGAGCACCGCGAGGGGTGAGAGCCTCGTGTGCTCTTCGCCCACCGCGACGCGCTCGTCGAGCAGCGTGCGCCCTTCGCTGGTTCGCACCACGACCCGGCGAGATCCTGCGGGGACAGAGACCCTCGTCGGAGCCCACCCCCGATCGACCCCGTCGACGATGACCCGCGCGCCCGAGAGCGCCTCTCCCTCGAACCCGACTCGAATCCACCCTTCTGCGCTCGGCGCGACCAGCGTCTGAACGAGCGGGTTCTCAGGGGTGCGACGGTGGGTGAGTGCCGTTGTGGAGCTACGAACGGCAATGTGGGCCGAGGGATTCGGATCCGCCGGGCGCTCGTCGAGCAACGAGACCGCGACGTCAGCCATCGACTGCGCGTCGGGCTCGTCGGCGCGAGTCGAGGAGCGCTGCGCAACGACGCCTGGCGCGACGATCGTCGCTCGCGCCGCTGCGTCGCCGCCCGATCGATCGCTGGTTGATTGCATTCGATGAGCGACCGCTCCGCCGACGAGCAGAGCCATCGCCACCGCGGCCGCGTACGGAGCCCTGCGCGACGGCCGCGGGGCCCGAGGCGCGGGCTCAGCCACGACTTCGCTACGCTGATCGCGAACCGTATCGACTGCGGCGAGATGGACGATCGATTCGCCCAGCGGAGACGGCTCGCTCTCGATCGACTCGTCGAGGGACCACAACGCGTCGAACTGCGGCCTCGCTGGGGCGCGCGCCGAGAGCGCCTCGACTGCAGACGCGAGCTCCTGACGAGCAGCGTCGCGGTCGAGCACCAGTCGGTCGAGCGCCTCGGCCATCGCGAGCGCCGTCGCGAAGCGGCGAGTCGGGAGGGTCTCGAGCGCCACCGACAGCACGGCGCGAAGCTCGTCGGGAAGCGCGTCGGACAGATCGAGGGAGCCTCCCTTCAAGAGCGAAGCGAGCTGTTCGAGCGACTTGAACGGCGACGCTCCAGCGGCGATCGCGTGCAGCGTACAGCCGAGCGAGAACAAGTCCGCCCGCGGGTCGAGCACGTCCCCGGCGAGCTGCTCGGGGGCCATGAACGCGAGCTTTCCTTTGACGACGCCCGTGACGGTGCGCGCCTCGCGATCGCGAGCGAACGCCACGCCGAAGTCGCCGAGCTTCACCGCGCCGTCGCGACGAACGAACACGTTGCCCGGCGAGACGTCGCGGTGCACGACGTTCATGCGCTGTCCGCGCTCGTCCTTCGCCTCGTGCGCGGCGAACAACCCTCGCGCGACGGCGGCGCCGAGGTACGCAACGGCACCCTGGGTGAGCACGAGCTCGCCGCGACGAACGGCGCCCTGAAGGTTCGCTGCGTCGACGCCGTCGAACAGCTCGAGCGCGAGGTACTGCGTCGGAGTCTCGGCGCGGGCGTCGATCACCGCGAGCACGTGCTCGTCGCGAACGCTCGACGCGATGCGAATTTCGTCTGCGAACATCCTGGCGAAATCGGGATCCGCCGCGTGCTCCGGGAGCACGCGCTTCAGCGCCACCCGCGGCCCCTCGCCGTCGCGTCGAACGGCCTCGAAGACCTCTGCCATACCCCCCGCGCCGAGTCTCCTCAACAGCGAGTAGGGGCCATAATCCATCGGCAGTTGACTGCTCACTGCGCCGCGCAACGAGTGTATCGTCGAAATTTCTACGTCTGTGAGCGAATGATGAAGCCCCGCGACGTTCCCGAAGATCCCAACGACGCCTCGACCCGGCAGATCCGACGCGAGAGCGACCCGAGACCGTCGCTTCGGCTCGTCGTGCTCGAAGGCCCCAACCGCGGCGCCACCGCGACGCGATCGAACGAAACGCTCACCGTCGGGAGCGCCGAGCGCAACGCGCTCAAGCTCGACGACCCGACCGTCTCGCGATTTCACTGCGAGCTGACGCCGGTCTCGGGCGGCGCGCGCCTCGTGGACCTGCGCTCGACCAACGGAACCTTCGTGGGCGCCGTCCGCGTCGCCGACGCCATCCTCGCGCCGGGAACAGTCGTTCGCGTTGGCCAGAGCACCTTCGAGCTCTCAAACGACAGCCCCGCTCGAGTCGCGCTCTATCAGGGCGAAGCGCTCGCGGGGATCGTCGGGCGATCGACGGCGATGCGCGCGATCATGGAGCAGCTCCATCGCGTCAGCGCGAGCACCGCCAGCGTGCTCGTGACGGGCGAGAGCGGCACGGGCAAAGAGATCGTCGCAGAGTCGATCCATCGCTTGTCGCCGCGCAGCAGCGGGCCCTTCGTCGTGGTGGACTGCGCCGCGCTCGTGCCGACGCTGGTGGCGAGCGAGCTGTTTGGCCACGAGAAGGGCGCGTTCACCGGCGCCGATCGACAGCACATCGGCGCCTTCGAGCGCGCCCGCGGAGGCACGCTCTTTCTCGACGAGATCGGCGAGCTCCCGAGTCAGCTGCAGCCCGCGCTGCTCGGCGCCTTGGAGCGACGGCGCATCCGTCGACTCGGCGCGCGCGCAGACACAGAGGTCGACGTCCGCGTGGTGTGCGCGACCAACCGCGACCTGCGCGCCAACGTCAACGACGGGTCGTTTCGCCTCGACCTCTACTACCGAATCGCCGTCGTCACCCTCGCGCTTCCGCCGCTGCGCGAGCGGCCCGAGGACGTCCCGGCGTTGGTCGAGCACTTCTTGCGTTCGATGGGCTACACCGCGCCGCTGTCCGAGCTCTTCTCGCCAGAGGTGCTCGCGCAGATGAGCGCGCACCGCTGGCGCGGCAACGTCCGCGAGCTGCGCAACGTCATCGAGGCCACCGTCGCCTTCGGAGACGCCCATCGCGCGCTCGCGACGAGCGAGCCCACCGAGCAAAGCGCGGGCTGGACGGCCCCGTCGGCGAGCGATCCGCTGCCCAAATACAAAGACGCTCGCGCCTCGGTGCTGCACCGCTTCGAGCGCGCGTACATCGAGGCGTTGATCGAGCGCGCCGGCGGCAACGTCTCGCAGGCCGCGCGTCTGGCGGGCCTGGACCGAGGCTACGTGAGCGACCTTCTCGCGCGGCACCAGATCGAGCGAAGCACGTAACGCGGCGACGCCTTCCGCTGGCGAAACGCAACCCGAGGATCTCCGGATACTTCCCAGGAGATTGCTCGTGGCGTTTCTTCCTTCCAACGGGGCGTCGATTGATTTTCGCGACGCCTTCCGTTGGCGAAACGCAACCAGAGGATCTCCGGATACTTCCCAGGAGATTGCTCGTGGCGTTTCTTCCTTCCAACGGGGCGTCGCGATGGCGATCAGCGCCCGTCGAACACGATCGTCGTCTGGATGGGCCTCGTGAACACCCACGCCGTGAGGCCGACGCCCGCGGCGGCGGCGGCGCCGATGCCCGCCCAGAACCAGGGCGAGAGGTAGACGGGCCTCGCGGGCTCGATCACTCGACCGCGCACGAGCAGCTCGCGCAAGAGATCGACGCCGTGCCGGTCGGACACCGCGCCGTTCACCCGCAGCTCGGCTCGTGATGCGACGGCGCCGTCCACGGTCAACGCGGCGCTGAGCCGCGTCGATCGCCCCTCGCGCTCGGGTCGCACGAGCGCCAGGCGCGGCGCAGAGGCGGCGATCGCGAGCAGCGCCATCGACTCAGCGGCGTCGCTGGGCGCCCCCTGCTGTTCGCGCTCTCGCCACTGCGCGCTCGCTCGCGTCGCGCTCGCGGGGGACAGCGCGAGCTCGAGCGACACAGCGCGATCGACGAGCGTGACCGTCTGCGCTCGAGGCTCGAAGCGGTCGGCGCGCGCGACGATGACGTGCGCACCAGAAATCAAGTCGACTCGGCACGGCGCGCGACACTCCGGCGGCCGGCCGTCGATCGACAACGCTGCGCCGGCCGCGGAGCGGACCGAGAGCGAGACGCGCGGACGCGACGAAGCCCTCGCGAGCGCCGCGGACACGAGCGACTCGACGTCGGGCCGCGTGACCACCGACGGGACCTCGAGCTCGAGCGAGGCGATTCGTTCGGCGAACCTTCGCGCGTCGTCGACTCGCTCGTCTGCGAGCGAACACGCTACGGACCACAAGAGGGCGCGCGCTGCGATGTCGCGACGACCTTCGGCGAGCACGTCGTCGACCGACACGCCGTCGAAGACGTGCGAGCACCGCGCGAAGTCGGCGCTCGCGAAGAGCGGCGCGGCCTGGGCGACCGCGGCCATCGCGGTCGCGGTCGCGCGCGCTTCGGCGGGCCTCGGCGCGGCGAGCTCGGCGCGGCGCAGCGAGATCTCCGGCGCGAGGCCGGCGGACAGCGCGCGCGGCCATCGTGAGGCGAGGGCTTCGTCACCAGCGACGAGCACCGCGACGGACACGGGCGACTGCGGCGCGCGAGCAGCGCAAGCGCCCCCGAGGCTGAAGCAGAGCGCGACGAGCGCGTGAGTCGAGCGCATCATCGTGTTCCTGCGCATCGAGCTACGTCCGTGAGCGTGCAGGGGTCGCTGAAGCTGGGTATCGAGAGGTACACGGGCGACTCTGTGCTGTCGAACGTCACCGGCGGGGTGATGGAGCAGCCGACGAGCTGCGCGGCTGCGAAGTCCGGGTAGCGACCGCGCGAGTCGAGCGCGAGCAGCTCCGCCGCGCGCTGCGTCGTGGCGACGACGCGAAGGATCACCGTGTCGTCGGGGGCGTTGTTGGTGATTGCCGAGCCAGCGAGCGAGCGCGAGACGGCGCGGGCGACGTCCAGGGTCGTAGGGTTGGGTCCGAGCTCGAGGTCGGCGGCGCTGACCTCGATGACGCTTCGCCGCGACGGCAGCGGGACGCACCTCCCGCCGCCGCACGCGCGGAGCAGGACCTCGCCGGTCGCGTTGATGTTCGCTGGAACGTCGAAGAAATCCACGACGAACGTCGCCGCCCCGTTGCTGATCGCCCGCGTGACGAGCGGCCTGCGGCCGATCGCGTCCTCGACGCAGTCGAGTCCGCTGTAGCTCGAGGGCGGCCCGTAGCTGAGCGCGACGGTCCGCGATCGAGCGCAGGTCGAGAGCGAAGCGACCAACGCGAGGGCCGCTGCGAGCGGGCGACGATCAGCCATCCCAAAACCCTGCGATTCCCCTCGCCAACCCCTCGGGCGTCGCGCGGGCGATGAGCGCGTCGTCGTCGTCCGCCGCGTCCGCCCAGGCGTCGAAGGAGGCCGCGTCGAGGGGAGCTTCGGCGACCCGCGGAACATAGGTCGTCAGCGCCAACGCGGGCGTGTTGGTCGCGACGAACGCCGGGGTGGTGTCGACGTTGAAGAGCATCATCGTTGGCGTCGGCGCAAACCCGTGCCTCGCGAAGCGATGGACGATCGTCCACAGCGCTCTCCGCGCGGGCTGCTGCCACTCGCGCGGCATGAAGCGATAGCCCTCTTCGAAGTACGCGCGCGACGCGCGCTGCTCGCGCACCGGGACAGAATCGGAAGCGCGCTCGAAGCGCGACCGAGGGTCCGCCCGGTGCAGCGGCTCGTTGGGCGAGGGATCGCCGACGAGCGCGCCGTCGACGTAGACGGGAACGTACACGAGCAGCTCGCCGTCGAGCGACGCGAGCGGCGCGAGCCCGCGCTCCCACAAATTCATGATTGGTCGCCACGGGGACGGCCACTCGCGGCCGCTCGCGACGCGCAGCGCCTCGAGGTCGAACAGCTCGCCGCCGATCGCGAGCGCGGTCGACGGCGACCTTCCCCGCGAGATCATGCTGCGCATCCGATCGAGCAGCGAGCGATCGGCGCGCTGGGTCTCGCCGCCTTGTTCGCGCAGCGCGCTTCGTACGGTCTCGATCACCGCCGCGCATCGAGCGCTGCCCAAGGCCCTTCGCGACTCTGCGATGACCGCCGCGCGCGCTCGGTCGAGCGCCCGCGCCCACGCCACGGCCCCCTCGGACGGCGCAGGAACGTCGTCGCCGATCCACATCATGTCGTCGCCGAGGTATCCGCACGCGTAGCGAGCGGCGTACAGCGATCGCTCGATGCGCAGCGGCGGCTCGACGGCGACGCCCGCGGAGAATCCGGCGAGCGCCGCGTGGTGCTCGTCGAGGCGATCGATGATGAATTGTTGTGCTTCGTCATCCAGCCGCGCGGCCGCGCTGTCCGTGGTGAGCCACCGAAGCCCGCGAGCGCGCTCGGCGAGCTCCTCGACCGCGTCCTCGCGTTGCATGCCGCCCGCGATGATACACCGGCGCTCAGAGATCCGAGCGTCCCGCGAGCGTCCAGCGCCCGATCGTTCCGCCCATCGCGGTGGCCTCGGTGACGTCGGTCCACGCGGCGGACGGAGAGTCACCGCAGTGTCCGCCGATCATGTCGATGATGTACACGTCGGTGCTGCCCTCTACGGGCGCTCCAGGGCCGCGGTAGTAGTCGACGACGTCCTGGGACATGTCGCCGACCCGGCCGCGCTTCCAGTTGAGTCCCCAGCGAGGATCCATGCGCCGAAGTCGCCGGACCACCTCGAATAGAAACTCGTTGTTGCCTCCGGTCTCGACGCAGGAGTTGCGAAGCAGCTCGGGGCGCTCGCGCGCGACCGCCTCGACCACCGGTCGTCCGTTGGGCAGAGGCAGCGTCGACACCCCGGTGTCCGCGGGCGGCGAGACCACGTCGCGAGGCACCGACGCGTCTGGCATCGAGCCCGGCGCGTAGCCCATGAGCGTGCAGACGGGCCCTTCCCCGCTGCGGTCGATCCACGTGGGAACCGACGGAGGATCGATCCCGGGCCGCGGACAGAGCCGACCGATGATGTCCACCATGTACGACTCGCGGCTGCCCTCGGGGCAACCATCGCCATAGAAGTACGTGATGATGTCGTCCGAGAGCGACCCGGTCCTTCGATCGAGGCCCCAGCGCGGGTCAGTGTCGCGAAGGCGGCGAAGCACCTCGAAGAGAAAGCGGCGATCGCCGCCCTGCGACGGGCACGAGCCGAGGAGCCAGTCGGGTCGCTCGGCCGCGAGCGTCTCGACGACAGAGAGTCGGCTCGGCAGCGCAGCAGGCGGCCGCGCGACCGGCGGAGGCAGCGAGCAGCTCACGTCGGCGGGCGTCCCGCTGTCGATCGCCGCGTCCATCGAGGCGACCATCCCTTCGTCCGTCGCGGCGTCCGCGGCCGTGGTCGCGTCGATCCAGACGTCGGCGCTCGAGGCGTCCACGCGCGCGTCGCGGCCCGCGTCGCCGCGCTGAACGACCTCGCCGCCGTCGCACGCGGCCATCGAGAGGAGCGCGATCGAGAGGAGACGAATTGATTTCATGGGTAATGTTTCAAGGGCAGTTGGCCGCGCAGTCGAAGACGCAATTCTTGCAGAAGTTCACCTGGCACATCGTCCCGGTGCACGAGTGAAACTCGCAGAACGCGCCGCCGCGGCCGCCGTAGTATCCAGCCGGCGGCGCCATCGAGACGACGCCTGACGTCGAGCAGTAGTATCGCTCGAGCACGCACACGCCCTCGCCGCCGTTGGCCCCCTGGTTGCTGTAGCGATTCTCTGTGGGCGTCAGCGGAGTTCCGCGACAGGCCCCTGCGCCATCGCAAGCGTCACCGCCGGTGCATGGGTTGCCGTCGTCGCACATCGTCCCAGCCATCGCTGGGGTCTGGTCGCAAATCGCCATTCCGAGCGCGCATCGGATCCGTCCGGTTCGACACTGCGGCGCCGGGCACGCCCCGCCCGCCATGCACGGCACGCACGTCCCTGCCGCGTTGCAGATCCCGCCGGGACACGGGGTATCGACGGGGGCGACGCCTCCCGCGACGCACACAGGCGCGCCCGATCCGCACGCGATCGTGCCTCGCGCGCACGGCCCGCCAACGCCAGGAACGCACGACGATCCAGGGCTGCACGGAACACACGCGCCCGCGGCGCTGCAGACGTTCATCGGGCCGCACATCGTCCCAGCCGGCGCGGGGCCGATCGCCATGCACGTCGCCATTCCAGCAGAGCAGCTGATCTGTCCTCGCTGACAGGCAGCCGTCGGAGCGCACGGAGCGCCGCTCGCGCAGGTGATGCACGAGCCCATTCCGTTGCACACCATCCCACCACCGCACGCGACGCCGGCGGCGACGAAGCCCGTCGCGACGCAGGTCGGCGTGCCCGAGACACAGCGACGCTCGCCTGTCTGGCAAGGAGACGGCATGCACGACCCGCTGGCCATGCACGTTCCAGAGTCTGGGATCCCCGTGTCGACGATCCCCGTGTCGACGCCGGTGTCCACGCCGGCGTCCGAGGCAACGTCTTCCGTTGGCGCAGTGCCGTCCATGACCGCGTCGACGCCTGCGTCCGCGGGGCCGTCCGCCGGCGCGCCGAGGTCGTCGGCGGCGTCGCGTCGAGACGCGTCGAGCTCGCTGCCTGGCGTTCGTGGATCGAACGCGACGAGCTCGGTGTCTGGTCGAACGCAGACGCCTTCGTCTCCGCACGTGAGCCCCTGCTCTTCGCACCGCTGCGACACAGTGCACTGCATCGGAGGGACTCTCGAGCAGCCGGTGGTGCTGGACGCGCATCGCGCTGCCAGGAACACCCGCGTCTGCAGCGATCGCCGGGGAATGAACTGAAACCGAATCGTCCTCCGAAGCGGCGCCCGCGTGAGATCCAGCGGGCGAAGCTCGATGAGCACGCTCACCGAGTCGTCGCGGCCCGCGCCCTCCTGCGGACGCACCGTAAACGACCCTGGCAACCGCGCGATCCCGGCGTCACGCCGCGCGCCGCGGATGATTTCTGCACACGACGGCGCGCCGCCAGCCGCGGGCGACACACAAAACGTCATGGTGGCCGGAACGGACGCCGGCAGATCCGTGTCCACCGTCACGACCACCTGCGTCGACTCGAACGTACACGACGCGAGCAGCGCTCCGATCGTCACGAATGCTGCTGTCGGTGTCGTTGCGCCGCGCACGGAAGACCGGAGTGTACCTCGCTCGAGGGCCAAGCCTCGGGCTCAGCGTCGCTTGGGCGGAAAGATAAACTTGTTGCAGTGCGGACAGCGCGCGTCTGCCCCAGCCTGCTCGCGAAGCGGACCCGCGAGGGCGCCGGTAAAGAACAAAATGAACGGGATGGCGATGATCCCGAAGCCCTTCAACACGAAGATCGCGAACGGGATCGAGAGCCAGAACACCGCTTCGGCGGCCCGCCACTTCCAGTGAGGCCTGTTCGGAACCACCCACTTCGCACAAGGCTCGCAGTGCCAGTGAGCAACGGAAGGGCGGGGGGTAGTCTCGACGGTCTCCATAGCAACGGTCACGGTTGGTAGGGGCAGGATAGCGCGCAGTCGAGCGGATCGTCCCCTCAACCCCAGGTCTTCTTGGTCGCTTTGGCTTTGGTCGACGGATTGCTCGACGGTTTCGACCTGATATTCTCGGCGATTTCGAGGACGCGAGCCCGCCGCGGGTCCGTTTCGCTGAGCTTCGCGCCAAAGGTCGCGAGCCGCTCGCCGATCGACCGATCCGAGCACGACTCGAGCCAGCCGAGCAGCGGGAGCGATCGCGCTGATGGCTTGGACTCGCCGAGCACGACCTCGAGCACAGCATCGAAGCGCCCAGCGTCCTCCCACTCGCAGAGCAGCCCCCAAAGCGAAGAGGCGTCCTTGGTGACGACCCGACTCCCGCGCAGGATGGCGCCGAGCAGCGCCCGAAGCTCGGGTTGCCCTCGCCGGTGCGGCTGCGCCGCGAGCAGCGCGAAGCCGCTCGAAAACGCGTGCTCGTGTCGCATGCAAGCGATCGCACAGTCCGCAGCGCGCGCCTTCATCTCGGGGGTCATCCCGCGGAGCCGGTTGCTCACCAGAGCGAGCGCCCGCGCGTAGCCTCCCGTGCGCTTCTCGCGAACGGTCGACTCGAGCATGGTCACCAGCTTCTCGCGCGGATCGACGGACACAGCGTCGGGCGCCTCGATCGAGAGCGCCTCGTCGAGCGCCAGCCCCAACGCGACGCCGCCGACGTCGTCGAAGCTGTCCGTGCACACCACGCGCGCCTCGTCGCCGACCATCCCAGCCTCGTCGATCAGCGCCCGCAGCTTCTGCTCGGACGCGTCGCGCTCGGCCGCGTCGGGTCCGACGATCCAGAGCACGGGCGCGGGTAGATCGTAGGACGCCCACGTCAAGAGCCGTTGCAGCGCGTGGTGCGTGACCCTCGCGCCCGCCCGCACGATCATGAGCGCGCCGATGTTGGGCTGCCATGGAATCTCCAGCGGCGCGTACTTTCCGCTCTCGATCAACACGTACTCGCGCAAGGACGAGCGCAGCGTCTTGTCCGGGAGCACCCGCTCTTCGCCCTCTTCGCCGCCGAAGCCATCGCGCCCGACGAACGCGAACAGCACGCCCACGCGAGGCCGTCCCTTGCGATCGACGGCGATCTCGTCCTTGCGACGGACCTTCTTTCCGCCCTCGACGACCTTGCGCGAGCGGCGCTTGACGGACTCGCGGCGGATCTTCTCGAGCTGCTTCACGCGCGCCTTGGCCGCGGCGTACAGCGCCTCGCGCCCTTCGACGTTGACGCTCTTGCTCGGGATCACCCGCGACGGACCTACGATCGCCGCGATTTCGTCGTCCGTCTCTCCGGCCGCCGAAGGATCGAGGGAGAACACGAGCGTGTCGGCGTCGACGTCGAGCAAGCACCGCGGGTGATAGAACATCCGCGGGATCGCGGTGGCGATCAGCGTGAACCGGTGCACCGCTGCGTCGCCGCTCGCGATGTCCTCGCCGCACCGGCGGCACGGAGTGGTCGAAACAACTGTGACGAGCATGGAGAACCCTTCAGGGCCTTCGGCACGGCGCGAACGGATCGCTCACGTCCCGAGCGACGCCGTGAAAGATCACGCACGACGCGTACTCGATCCAGGGCGACTGACGGAGCCAGAAGTTCGCCGCTGTCCCCGTCGCGAGGATCGAGACCGCGTAGAAGCGGCCCGGCGCGTACTCGACCAGTCCGATGTCGTTGTGATTTCCGAGGTCCGGAATCCATCCGGCCTTGTGTCGCATCGTCGCGCGAGCGCCCGCGGGAAGCTGCGTCCCGAGCACCCCGCCCGGGCTGCCCGTGCGCGGAGAGAGCGTCATCCAGCGCAGCATCGTCGCGAGGCGAGGATCCGCGAAGATCCGGCCCTGCCCGAGGCGAGTGAGAAACTCCGTGGCGTCGTCCGCAGTGAAATAGTTCGAAGCGCCCGACCACGAGACGCAGTTGGAAGGCTGGCGCGTGCGTCCCCCGGTGTTCCATCGACAGAACGAGCTGTTCGTCATCCCCGCTTCGCCGCGATAGAACGTGTTGACCCGCTCGGGCGACGACAGCAGGTCGATCACCGAGCCCGACGCGTCGTTGCTCGAGTCCCGAAAGATCGGCGTGGAGAAAGGCTCGACCGCCGCCGTCCCTCGATCCAGCACCGCGGCCGCGACCCACATCGCCTTCGCCGAGCTCGCGCTCTGAAAACGATCGCCGCCGCGATAGCTCGCGCGCTCGCCGGTCGTCAGGTCGCGGACCGCGATCCCGCAGCGGGTTCCGGTCGCCACCATCGCGCACGTCGGACCGAGCCGATCGAGCACGCTCTGCAACGACCCCATCGTGACAGGAGCGCGGCACACGTCGTCCACGCCCGCTGGCATCGCCGCGCACCCGCGACCCATGCACGACTGCTCGAGCCACGCGCCGCCCGAGCAGCGCCCGAGATCGCCGCTGGGAAGACAGTTCCACACGGTGAACCCCGTCATCGTGCCGCACGAGCACACCGAGTCCGCCCCGGCGCGATCTGCGCAACCGTAGGCGCACCGCACGCGCTCGACCACGCCCCCGACGCAGCGAGCCCTGGCCCCTGAGCCGTCGCACGACCATCGCTCCGTCACGCCCGTAGGACACGCGCTGCCCGTGTCGGCGCGGCCCGTGTCCGCGAGGGCGCTGTCGGCCGCGACGTCGACCTCGCGCGCGTCCTCCACCGCGGTCGCGTCCAGCTCGATCGCGTCCGCCACGACCGCGTCGTCGCGCCCCGCGACGTCCAGAGGACCGCTCAGACGCGCGTCGGGCTCCGCGTCGGCCCCGCCCATCGGCGCGCCGCAGCCCGATCCGCTCACCACGGCCCACGCGCAAAGTCCCGTGACGCCCGCCAGCCTCGATCGCCAAACCATTTCACCAGGGAGGGTAACCCGAGCGCAGCACGCGCGAACACCGCACGTCGCCCCCAGCCGCTCGATCGGGTCACCGCCCCTTCCGCGCCGAGAGAGCTGGTAGCATTCGAGCTCCATGTATCGCATCACACGAATTCAACTTGCCCTTCCCCTGTGCGCGGCGCTCGTGACGAGCTGCGGACCGCAGACCCTCCCCCCCAACGACACGGGACTGCCGCGGGACGCGGCCCCGGATTCGACGGTGGACTCGGGCATCGACGCCCAGACGCCGATGGATGTGCAGCCCACGGACACCGGCGTGGACAGCGGCGTGGACACCGGCGTGGACACCGGCGCCGATCGTCCGACCATCGAGACCGGCCCCGACGTCGAAGAGGACGCGGGACCCGAGACCGGGCGCGTGCTCGTGTTCGTGCTCGACCGGCTCACCATCGAGCCCGTCGGTCGCACGTCGTACTCGGGCTTCAACCTCGACGGGATCTTCTCGAACACCGACGGCACGACCCCGCGCTCGTGCGCGCACGGCGACTACACCTCGACGCTCGACCCGGATCAGAACCACCCGACGGCGATGCTCGACCCGATGACTCGACGGGCCACTGGCGCGCCATCGATGTGCACGCCGGGCGCTGACTGCGCGGGCGGCGTCGACAACCAGCTCCCCGAGATCGCCGACCTCGTCGCGACATCGACGGGCATGGACGTTCGCGCCAACGCGCAGCGCATGATCAACAGCGGCGAGCTCGCCTTCGTCGTTCGCGTCTCGGGCGTCGACGACCTGATGAACGACCCGTCCGTGACCATGCGCGTTTATCAGGCTTTTCCCACGTTCTCGACGGGATGCACCGTGGTGCTCCCCGACCGCGAGTACGCCGTCGCGCAGAGCTCGCTCGTCGCGGGGGCGACCATGATCGAACAGGCGCGCTTCTCGGTGCGCGCTCGAATCGTCAACGGTCGGGTCATCCCCAACACCGGCTCGACGCTGCCGCTCCCCGTCGCGCCCGGCATCACGATCGACGTCAACAGCGCGCTGCTGCGCGCCAACATTTCGGACACGACGCTCACGCTCGGCAACCTCGGCGGATTCGGCCGCGGCTCGCAGTTCTACGACGCGATCGTCGCGATGATGCCCTCGTTCGCCGTCCTCGGCGCGACGCTCGTCTCGCAGCTCGTCGACCTCGAAGAGCCCATCCCTACGCCCGGATCCACGCCCGGACTCTGCTCGCGCACCGTCCCCGCGCCGCCTCGCTTCGGCAACGTCGGCATCGGCGCCACGTTCAGCGCGGTGCGCGCCACGATCGCGGCGATGCCCGCGGCCACACGGCCCCTGGGAGCGTGCGGATCGATGTGAGGTTTCGTTCTCGCTCGTCGTCGCTGAGGTACGCTCGGCGGCGAGCATGAACAGGTTTCTCGCAGTGACCGCCGCGCTGCTGTGCGCTTCGTGCAGCCCCAGCCAGCGCCCCCCTGACGCCACGAGCGACGCGGGTGACGCACACACAATCAACGACGCTTCGACGGACGCGCCCGAGGACGCTGCGACAGACGCGATGGAGCTCGACGCGCCGCCACCGTTGCCGCCCGAAGCGCGACCGCCGGCGGGGCCCGTGCGAGGGTCCGCAGGGCGCGGGTTTCAGGCGTTTCTCGGGATTCCCTACGCAGAGCCGCCGGTCGGAGACCGTCGGTGGCGATCGCCCGTCGCCAAGGCGCCGTGGAGCAGCGTGCGCGACGCGATCGCGCCCGGCTCGGCCTGCGCACAATCGGGGCTCGGCAACAACCTCGGCGCCGAAGACTGCCTCTTCGTCAACGTGCATACGCCGGACCCCAGGCCCAGCAACGCCCCGGTGATGGTGTGGATCCACGGGGGAGCGTTCGTCTTCGGCGAGGGGCTGCAGACCGACCGCGGAACAGCAGGCGACATCCTCGCGCAGCGCTACGGGATGGTGGTCGTCAGCATGAACTACCGCCTCGGAAACTTCGGGTTCTTCACGAGCCCCTCGATCGGCGCCAACGGAAACCAGGGCTTCGAAGATCAACAGCTCGCCCTGCGCTGGGTGCGAGACAACATCGCGGCGTTTGGCGGCGACCCGGCCAACGTCACGATCGTCGGCGAATCCGCCGGCGGAGTGTCGGTGTGCCTCCACCTCGTCGCGCCCGGCAGCCAGGGGCTCTTTCGCCGCGCGATCAGCCAGAGCGGGCTGTGCGACAGCGCGCTGCCCACCCGCGCCGCCGCGGAAATGGCAGGGATAGACGTCGTTCGATCGCTTCGCTGCGACGCGGCACCGGACCTCGGCGCGTGCATGCGAGGAAAGAGCATGCCCGAGGTCCGCACCGCGGGCGCGCTCGGCAACGACGTGTTCGCGACGCTCCTCGCGAGCACTCGCGCCAACTGGCCCTCGATCGACGGCGCCGTGTTGCCCGGACAGTTTCGCGAGCGCGTCGCGGCGGGCTCGGTCGCCGACGTCCCCGTCGTCTTCGGATGGAACCGCGACGAAGGAACGCTCTTCGTCGCCCTGGCCGAGCTCGGCGGCATGGCCCTTCAAGAGTCTGCGTACGGCACGGTGCTCGACGCGCTCGCATCACAGACGGGCGTCGCTCGGTCGGCGATCGAGGCGCAGTACCCCAGGTCGCGCTATCCCGACGTGCGCCGCGCGATCGCAGAGCCGCTGGGTCACTCGGCGCTCGCGTGCCCTTCGCGTCGAGCCGCGCGGCAGCTCGCCGACCGCGGTCGCACGGTCTACACGTACCGCTTCGACTATCCAGACGCGGCGTTTCAGCTCCCGCCCGAGTGGCCGCTCGGCGCGTTTCACTCTGCAGAAATCCAGTTTCTCTTCGGTCGGTCCGCGCGCGTCGGCAATCCTCGGTTCAACGCCGAGCAAGCCGCGCTGCACGCGGCGATGAGCGGCTACTGGGCGCGCTTCATTCGCAGCGGCGACCCCAACGGCGAGGGAGCCGTCCCGTGGATGCCGCGCACGATGACCGCCGAGCGCTCGCTCTTGATCGATCGAACGTTCGCGATGCGCGACAACGTCGACCGCGACCCGTGCATGCTCTGGGATCGGTGATCGCCATGGACATCCTCCGCACGCCCGATGAACGCTTCGCGTCGCTGCCCGACTACCCCTTCGCGCCCAACTACGTCGACGTGACCTCGGGCCTCCGAGCGCACTATGTCGACGAAGGACCGCGCGACGCCCCGGTAGTGCTCTTGCTTCACGGCGAGCCGAGCTGGTCGTACCTGTACCGCAAGATGATCCCGCGCTTCGTCGCCGCGGGATATCGCGCGATCGCGCCGGACCTGATCGGCTTCGGGCGCTCGGACAAGCCGCGGCGACGCGAGGAGTACACCTACGCGAGGCACGTCGCGTGGATGCGTTCGCTCATCGAGACGCTCTCGCTCGGCGACCTCACGCTGTTCTGTCAGGACTGGGGCTCGCTCATCGGGCTCAGGCTCGTGGGCGAGCACCCGGACAAGTTCTCTCGCGTGGTGGTGGCCAACGGGTTCTTGCCGACCGCCGAGCGCGCGGTGCCGCCGGCGTTTCGCGTGTGGCGCGCGTTTGCTCGGTATTCTCCGGTGTTTCCCGTCGGCAGGATCGTCGCGAGCGGGTGCGTGACCAAGCTGTCGCCCGCGGTTCGCGCGGCGTACGACGCGCCGTTTCCGTCGAGCGCGTACACCGCGGGCGCGCGCGAGTTTCCTGCGCTGGTCCCGACGGACCCGCGCGACCCGGCGGTGCCCGCCAATCGCGCGGCGTGGGACGCGCTCTCGCGCTTCGAGAAGCCCTTTCTCACGCTGTTCGGCAAGAACGACCCCATCCTCGGCCGCGCCGACACCGTGCTCCAGAGGCACGTTCCGGGCGCGAGAGAACAGCCGCACGAGCGGACGTGGGGCGGCCACTTCGTGCAAGAAGACCGCGGCGAGTACCTCGCGGACGCGGTCGTTCGCTGGACGCGCCCGGCTCGCTGAACTCTCACGCGCCGTGGCGCAGCGCTCGCCGCCCGATCGTGCGTGAACACCTTGAAACCATGTGTGTTCTGGGCCTCCGCTGCGACTCACGACCTCGTCGCGGCCGCGAGCGGGAATCTTCGACCCCACTCCAGGCGTATTGGACCTTCGACCTCAACCTTTTGCCGCCATTGGAGCGCTCATGACCGACCCCACGACCCCGCGCCGAACCAACGGTCTTCGCATGCTCGCCGTCGCGATCGTGGCCGTCGCGGCCGCCGGCGGCGCGCTCTACGTCGCTCGATCGCGCGCGCACCGGGACTGGCCCGCGATGACCCCGCCGCTCGCCATCGATCCTCCAGCGGTCGCTGCGTCCGGCGCGGCGTGGCCCGCGTTCGAGCAGGCGATCGCGGCGCTCCCCGCGCAGCGCGAGAGGCTCGGAGCCGCGCTCGAGGGCGACGATCCCGCCGCGGATCGCGCGAGGCTCGCTCCGTACACAGAGGCCCTGCGCCGCTTCGACCTCGCGCTCGCGAGCGGTGAGACCCCGGTCGTTGCGCCGGTCGAGGCCGACCGTCACGGGCAGCGCCCGTACCTCTCGCTGCTCGAGCTCGCCCGAGCCCGATCGCTCGCCGCACGCTTGGATGTGACCAACGGTCATCGTGCAGAATCTCTAGCCGTGGGAGTCAAGATCGCGTCGCTGGGCGCGCGGCTCGGCCAGCAGGCGACCGACTGGCTCGGCGTGGCCGCAGCGGGCGCGATCGAAGCCCAGGGGCACCGCGCGATGGCGCGCGCGCTCGAAGGCGAACCGATCCCGCCCGACGCGCTGGCCGCAGCGAGCGCGGCGATCGACGCGACCCTCTCGCTGCCCTCGCCCCTGCACCGCGCCAACGCCGGTGAGTGCGCGACGAGCGAGCGGCACTTGTCCGCCTTTCGTGGAAAGTCCAGCGCAGAGCTCCTCGCGACGACGGACCTTCAGCGCCCCAACGAGCAGCGCGCCGGCTGGTCGCTGCTGCCCGCGTCGTGGATCCTCGACATCGACGCGACGATCGCGGCGGTGCGACACGAGTGCCGACGAATCGACGCGGCGCTGCGACGGCCTCGCGGTGACCGAACCGTCGGCGCACCGCGAAGATACACGAACGAAAGCAGACTGACCGTTGGTCAGTGGTTGGACAATCGCGTCGGTCGGGTGCTGCTCGACCTGCTGGGTCCTTCGGTGATCGGCTTCGTCGAGCGCGACGACGGCGTGTACGCGAGCCGCTATACCGCGCGGGCGGCGCTCGCGATCGCGACGTTTCGATCACAGAACCAGCGGCTGCCATCGTCGCTCGAGGAGGCCCGCGTCTCGGCCTCGCCTCAGCCGCTGGGCCGCGGTCGAGCCGTCACGTTCGACGCGGCCGCGCGAGCGCTCACCGTCACGTTTTCGGCCGACCGACCGCACGCGAACCGATTTCTTACGCGCTGGAATTTCTCTATGTGACCGCGGGTCACTCACACCATCGCGCGGATCAAGACCTTGCTCTTGCGCTTCTTGTCGTACCGAGCCTGGCGCGCCTCGGGCAGCTCCGACGGCCTGGCCGGAACGAAGCCTCGCTCGCGAAAAAAGTGGCTCGTCTGCGTCGTGAGCACGAAGAGCTTCTCGATCCCCTTGCGACGGGCGACGTCCGCGAGCAGCTCGACGAGCTGCTCTCCGCGCCCAGCCTCTCGATAGGACGGGTGCACGGCGACGCAGTAGAGCTCGGCCATCTTCTCGGCCTCGAAGGCCTCGATCGCGGCGCAGCCGATGACCATCTTGTCGCGCTCGATCACGTAGAAGCGCTCGATCTCGTGCTCGAGCGACTCGCGGGTGCGTCGCACGAGAAACCCCTGCTCTTCGAGCGGCCCCAAGAGCTCGAGCAGCGCCGGGATATCATCGAGCTTGGCCGGGCGGAGTCCTTCATATTGCTCGGAGGTGACGAGCGTTCCGCGGCCTTCGCGGGTGAAGAGCTCTTGGAGGATCGCGCCGTCCTGCCTTCGCTCGACGAGGTGCACGCGTCGGACGCCCTCGCGACAAGCGCGCGCAGCGGCTTCGAGGTGCTTCACCGTGTCCAGGTGAAGGTGCTTGGCGGTCCGCGCAAACTCCACGGCTTCGGCGGGCGCGAGCTGCGGGACGAGCCTGCCTCGGCGATCGACGGCGCCCTTTCCTTCGACGAGGGCGATGAGCTTGTCCGCCTGTAGCGCGGCGGCGGCGGAGGCTGCCACTTCGTGCGACGAGAGGTTGAAGACCTCTCCGGTCGGCGAGTACCCGAGCGGCGACAAGAGCACGATGTCCGACGCGTCGAGCCGCGCGCGGATGGCGTCGACGTCGATCCGCCGAACGCTGCCGGTGAGCTGGTAATCGACGCCGCCCCGCACGCCCCACGGCCTCGCGAAGACGAAGTTGCCGCTCGCCACGCGAACGCGCGCGTGCGCCATCGGCGAGTTGGGCAGGCCCATCGACAAGAGGCCCTCGATGCGACCGCGGATGTTGCCGACGGCGTCTTCGACGCAGCTCATCGTGGCGCGGTCCGTCACGCGGGTGCCTTCGTGAAAGCGCGGCTTGATGTGCCGGTCGCGCAGGCGCTTCTCGATCTGCGGCCTCGATCCGTGCACCAGGACCAGGCGCACTCCGAGCGCGTGCAAGAGCGCGACGTCGTGCACGAGCTTCGCGAAGCCCTGATCGACCACCGCCTCTCCCCCGAACATCACCACGAAGGTCCTGCCCCGGTGCGCGTGGATGTACGGCGCCGACAGGCGAAAGAATTCAACGAACGAGCTGGGCGCTTCCACGGCCGGCGTGCAAGATACTGCAACTCTCCTCCGCCCGCGGGAGACAACGCATGTTCGTCGCGAGCGACCCGCGCAGCGACGAGCCATCCCGCGCTCGGCCGCGAGACGCTCGGCGCAGGGCGCTGACGTTCGCTGCTGCGCCCGAGCGCGCGCGGGGCTATCAATCACGGCCCCAACCCTCATGCTCAGCACGCACAGGCTCGCGAAATCCTACGGCGCGCGGACGCTCTTCGAAGACGTCTCGCTCGAGCTCGACGCTGGTTGTCGCTACGGCCTCGTCGGCGCGAACGGCTCGGGCAAGAGCACGCTCATGAACGTCCTTTTGGGACGCGACGCTCCGTCGGACGGCAGCGTCTCGATCGCCAAGCGGGTGCGCGTCGGAGCGCTCAGCCAGGATCAGTTTCTCGAAGACAGCGCTCGCATCGTCGACGTCGCGGCGAAGGGAGACGCGACGGTCTTCAACGCGCTGCGAGAGCTCGAGGCGCTCGGCGAGTCGAGCGGCGATCCGGTGCGGATCAGCGAGCTCGAAGAGCTCGTGCGCGTGTTCGACGGGTACACGCTCGAGGCCCGCGCCTCGTGGGTGCTCTCGGGGCTCGGCATCGCGGCGGAGCTTCACACCCAGCCGCTCTCTGTGCTGTCGGGAGGCTTCAAGCTCCGCGTGTTGCTCGCGCAGGCGCTGATCGGCGGGCCCGAGCTCTTGCTGCTCGACGAGCCCACCAATCACTTGGACATCATCTCGATTCGTTGGCTCGAGAAGTTTCTCGTCGACTACCGCGGGTGCGCCGTCATCATCTCGCACGACCAGCGCTTTCTCGACAACGTCGCGACGCACGTGCTCGACGTCGACTACGGAACGGTCACGAAATACACGGGAAACTACAGCGCGTTCGTCCTTCAGAAGGTCGCCGAGCGCGAGCGCAGGCAGCGCGAGATCGACAAGACCGAGGCGCTCATCGCCCACAAGCGCGAGTACGTCGAGCGCTTTCGCTACAAGGCGAGCAAGGCCAGCCAGGCGCAGAGCATCCTGAAGCAGCTCGAGAAGATCGAGGTCGACGAGCTCGAGGACAGCTCGAGGCGCGCCCCCAATTTTCGCTTCGTCGCCGAGCGCCCGAGCGGAAAAGATGTGCTGCAAATCAAAGACCTCGAGAAGCGCTACGGAGAAAAGCGCGTGCTCGAGAAGCTCTCGCTCGAGCTTCGGCGCGGCGAGCGCCTCGGCGTCATCGGCCCAAATGGACTGGGAAAGTCCACGCTCCTTCGCATCGCCGTCGGGCACCTCGCCAAGGACGCCGGCGAGGTGCGGTGGGGACACGAGGCTCGCGTCGGCTACTTCGCGCAGGACCACAGCGACGTGCTGAGCGACCCCGAGGCGACCGCCTTGTCGATCATGGAGTCGGTCAAGCCATCGGAGACCGTCGCGTTCGTGCGCTCGACCCTCGGACGAGTGCTCTTCACTGGCGAGACCGTGCACAAGCGCGTGAAGTCTCTCTCTGGCGGCGAGGCGGCGAGGCTGGTGTTCGGGACGCTCATGGCCCTCGCGCCCAACGTGCTCGTGCTCGACGAGCCCACGAACCACCTGGACATCGAGTCGATCGACGCGCTGGTCGAGGCGCTGCGGGCGTTCGAAGGGACGATTCTCTTCGTCTCCCACGACCGTCGGTTCGTCAGCGACGTCGCGACGCGCATCCTCGAGCTGCGCCCCGAGGGGCCGAATTTCTTTCCGGGGACCTTCGCGGAGTATCTCGAGAAGCAGGGGGACGATCACCTCGACGCCGAGTCCGCGACGCTCAGGGCGAAGCGCGCGACGGCCGAAGGCGACGACGCGCCGGACAAGCGCCGCGCGTACGAAGAGCAAAAGAAGCGCAGAAACCGCGTCGCTCAGCTCCCCAAGCTGCGCGACAAAGCCCTGGCTGCGGTCGAGGCCGCCGAGGCCCGACGGCGCGAGATCGACGAGCTCTATGGCAAAGAGGGCTTCTTCGACGTGACCTCCAAGGCAGAGCTCGCGGCGCTCGAGGCAGAGCACGCCGCGCTCGGCCCCAAGATCGACGCGCTGATGGCCGAGTGGGAGGCGCTCGAAGACGAGATCGCGCGCGAGTCCGCGGGCGGGTGAGCTACAACCTCCCGCGTCCAGGGAGCTTGACCATCGATGCTCGTCGTCATCAGCGATCTACACTTTCAGCACGTCGCGCTCGACTCGATTCGCTACGTCCAGGGAGAGGAGCTTCGTGAGACCGGCGTCGTGCGCAACGTCTCGCGCAGCGCCCTCTTGCTGCTGCTCGCGGACGTCGAGCGCTTCGCCGAGCGCGGGCGGTCCAAGCGCATCGAGCTCGTGTTCAACGGCGACATCTTCGAGCTGTGGCGATCGCCGCTCTGGTTCGCGAGCGGCGACGTCGAGCTGCGCCCCTACGGAGCGGAGCTCGGCCCCGACGACGAGTCCAACGCCTTGCGGCAAAAGACCCACGAAATCATCGAGGCGATCGCCGCGGACAACCAAGAGATCTGGAGCACCCTCGCCCGGTTCGTCTCGGACAAGAGCTTCGAGCGCTACGGGCAGGTCACGCGCCTCGCGAACGACGTCGAGGTGATCGTTCACTATGTTCCGGGCAACCACGATCGACTCGCCAACGCCTGGCCGTCGGTGCGACGACGCATCCGCGAGCTGCTCTCGATGGCGCCTGGCGACGCCGTGTTTCCCCATGTGATCGACCGCACGCGAAGCGATGGATACGGCGTCCGCATCCGTAACGGACACGAGTACGACCCTGCCAACATCGGCGTCGACGTCGCGCTCGGCGAGCCCATCGCGATCTCCGAAGAGGGCTACCTCGCTCCGTGCCTCGGCGACTACGTCACCATCGACGGCGTCGCCCGCCTGGGAACGGCGTTTCGCGCCCTCTACGCCACGCGCCTGCGGCAAGACAGCGAGGACGGCCAACGGCTGCGTCGCTTCTACAACGCGCTCGTCGAGTTCGACGACGTTCGACCGCCCACGCTGCTCATTCAGTACCTCATCAAGCGCCTCGGCGGCACGCGCAAGGACATCTTCGAGCTGCTCAGACCGGTCCTCGTCGACCTCTATCAAGCCGCCGCGCGCGACCCGTTTGTTCACTCGGTCGCCGGTCGCCTCGCGCTCTTGCGGTACGTGACAGACCCGATCGCGACCCTCGTTCGCGAGTCGTTGCGAGCCCTGTCGCCGGAGTCGCTCGAGCTCTTGATCCAGCGCGTGCAGTCGTTGGACAGCTCCAACTCCACCGCGCGCGGAGCGATCATGGCCTCGCGCGAAGACGTGATGGTGAACGGAGAGGTCGACGTCGTCATCGCCGGTCACACGCACCACCCCGACCAGGTTCCGCTGCCCAACCCCAACGAAGAAGACGCGTTCTTCCTCGACGTCGGGACGTGGCGCTCGACCATTCAACACGGCGTCGCGGGGGTGTTCGGCAGGCTCCGCGCGTACACGGCGGCCTTCGTCTACTCCGACGCCGAGCGCGCGATCGCCGGCGACGGGCGACGGTTCGAGACGTGGACGGGGCACCTCGCCGCTACAGACTTCGGCCCCTACGACAGACCCGTCGGGCCGCCCTCGGCGCCCACCCACGAGCTGTTGGTACGCTCGCTCGTCACCGCGCAGGTTGATGAAGGCAACACGCGCGACGGCGCAGAACTACGCATCGAAGTGGGCGTCGACGGCGAGCCGCGAGTGATCGAGCTCGAGGGCGTTCACAACGGCGAAGAGCGCGCGATCGAGGGGCTGAGCGTCCCTTTGTTTCGCGAAGGGCACGGCGAGCTGTGGGCCTTCGGCCGAGAGCTCGATCTCGGCGTCGACTCGTTTATCGACAGCGACGACGCGCTTCCCTGGGCGCTCAGATACCTGCCACGCAACGCAGACGGCACCTTCGTCACAGGCGAAGGCGAGCTCGCCCTGCGCGACCGCTCCGGAACCGACGTCCGCCTGCGATTCACCATCGTCCCGCGCGATTGACAGGCAGCGCACCGCTGCGCCACCGCGGCGAGCTCGGATCGTTGCCGCGCGCGCTGCCGCGATAGAGCTGACAGTCGGGCGGAGCCTCGAGCGGCGGAGGTCTCCGCGGGTCATCTGCGACCGCTTGCGCCGACGCCGCGGAAGCAAACGCGACGGTCGCCAACAACGAGAGCGAGCACAGTGCCGATCGAAGCACGGGAGCGACTATACCTCGCAGCGGACGCTCGAAACGCCGCGCCCTCGACGCAAAGTCATCGACCGAGCAACCAGCGACCCGCGAACGCCGAGGCGACCACGACGATCCACGGTGGGACCTTCCACCGCTCGAGGGCCAGGTACGCGACGATCACCGCCACGAGGTCGCTCGCGCTGCGAACGGACTCGGAGAACACCGGTCGGCAGAGCGCGGCGAGCAACAGCCCGACGACCGTCGCGTTCGCTCCAGCGAGCGCAGCGCGAGCCCAGCGCTTCGAGCGAAGAAGACTCCAGAACGGAAGCGCGCCGCCGATCAGCAACCACGCAGGCAAGAACAGCGCGAAGAGGCAAAACAACCCGTACAGCCACCGCGCGTGCCCCGAAGCCATGGACGCGCCCACGAACGCCGAAAAGGTAAACAACGGACCAGGAACAGCTTGCGCCGCCCCGTAGCCCGCGATGAACGTCGCCTCTGTCACCCACCCTCGAGGCACGACCTCTGCGCGCAAGAGCGGGAGCACCACGTGTCCGCCGCCGAACACCAGCGCGCCCGCCCGATAGAACGCGTCGAACACGAGCGCGTCGCGCGCGCCCGTGCCGCGAGCGAGCGCTGGCAAACCGAGCAACAGCGCGGAGAACAGCGCGAGGGCGAAGCGCGCGCCCCGCTTGGAGCGAAGCGTGACGGGGGCCGACGCGCGCTCGATCGGTTGGCCATCGTTGCGATAACGCACGTAGCCCGCGAGCGCGCCGAGCAAGAGGACGACGAGCTGCGCGAGCGCTCCCGGAGCCACGAGCAACACAGCCGCAGCGCAGACGCAAAGGACGATCCGCGCGCGATCGGTGCAGAGCTTCTCGCCCATCGATCGCACGGCTTGCGCGACGACAGCGACAGCGGCGAGCTCGAGTCCGTGCAGCCACCCGGCGTGAGACAGCGTCGCGATGGACGAGACGCCGTACGCGAACGCGATCATCGCGACCGCTGACGGAGCGGTGAAGCAGAAGGACGCTGCGAGGGCGCCTGCGAGACCTGCGCGACGCATTCCGAGCGCGAACACGAGCTGACTGCTCGCGGGCCCGGGCAAGAACTGACAGAGCGCGACGAGCTCGGCGAACTCGTCATCGTCGAGCCAGCGATCGCGATGGACGAACGCCTCGCGAAGATACCCGATGTGCGCGATCGGGCCGCCGAACGAAGTGCAGCCGAGGCGCAGAAACGCCAGCGCGACCTCGCCCACCCTCCCCTTCGACGCGCGTGGTTCGGACGGTGATTCCATGGCGAACGCGCGCGAGAGCTGAGCACGAAGCGCTCGAGCTCGTCGACAACTCGCGCTCAGCGACGCGCGACGGTCGAAGACGTGGGCGACACAGGATCGAGCCGCGCGACGATCTGCGCGCGACCGGTGTCCACGCGCATATCCCCTCGCTCGAAGTCCACCGAGATCGCCGGGTCTCCGTCGCGCTGTGGAAGCTCGTCGTCGGAGGCAGACACCCACTTGCCCGCGCGCGCCTCGCAGCGCGCATACCCGCCGGGAATGCGACCGCCAAACAACGGTACATCTCCGCACGTGATCTCGAGTCTGCACGGAAATCCGCCGCGCGATTCGTTGCGAACGCGCACCGTGCAACGCGCGCCCGGAGCGAGCTCGATCCCGCGCGCATCGGTGACGGTCGCGGCGCGCGTGACCTCTGCGCCCTTCTCCGCGGGGCGACACACGGCCAGGGCGACGACGGCGATGGAAGCGATGATCACGGCTCGGATCTTCATGGTGACAACCTCCGACCGAGGGCACTGCAGAGCCCATGCCGACGCGATACGACCAGAGAATATCCAGACGATTCAGCGACTCATGCGGTGAGCGCTTCACCGGACCGTCCTCGCGATCGTCCGCTCGAACGGACGACCGTCCGGCGCAGCGGACGCTTCGCGACGACACCGAGTTCAACCTCGACGTCGACCAGCGGATGTGAGCGCCGCGCCGCGAAGTGGGAGCCAATCCTCCCGCTCGCATCGCGCAGCGCCGGTCGAGCGCCCGCTGCGCCACGCGACATCTCGCTGAATTTGCAGGATGTTCACGAGCAACCGTTCGTCGCTCGTGCATGGCACGCGCGCTGCTTTGTCGGAATACATGGGCGATCTTTCTCGCCCTGCGACAGAGACAGAAGGAGTGCTCGAGATGCTTCGTTCGACGACGGTTGGCGCGGGTGTTCTGGCGATCAGCGTCTTGTTCGTTGGTTGCGCAGAGGTCCGCGAAGACCTCGATCCTGCGCACACGCTCGGCGACTCGGACCTGTCGCACGCCGGTCCTCCGCCCGGTGAAGAAGCCGAGTCCGAGCCGACGGGGCAGAGCGTCGAAGAGGTCGCGAACGCTCCGCGATTTCAGCTGCCGTTTCCGTGCGGGCAGGTGTGGGCCGGGCAGACGCGCGGCAACCACAGCCCCGTGAACTCGATCGACTTCAATCGCACCAACGACCTCGGAGACACGGTCGTCGCGGCCGCCGCGGGCACGGTCTCGCGCGTCGCCAACGAGGGCAGCACGAGCTACGGCAAGTGGGTCGAGATCGATCACGGCGGCGGCTATCGCACTCGCTATGCACACCTCGACACGCAAGCGGTCCGCGTCGGCCAGCGCGTGGCGGGCGGCGAGCGCATCGGAACCCTCGGAAACACGGGAGGCTCGACCGGACCGCACCTGCACTACGAAGTGCGTCGCAACGGAGTCGCGGTGCGACCGACGTTCAACGGCGCGGCGTCGTTCTTCTTCGGCACACGCAACTACACGAGCCAGAACGCTTGCGGTGGTGGAGGCGGCGGTGGCGGGAGCAGCAGCGGCGTCGTGGGACGCGTGAACACGAGCGGCATTTCGCTCACCGTGCGCTCCGGTCCCGGCACGGGATTTCGCGCGGTAGACTCGGTCGCGGACGGAGCCACCGTTCGAATCACCTGTCAGGCCCGCGGAACGTCCGTCACCGGCACCTACGGAACCTCGTCCCTCTGGGACTTCATCGGCACCGGCTACATCGCGGACGCGTACGTCTCCACTGGCTCGGACGGCCAGGTCGCGCCCACCTGCCGCTGAGCGCTCTGCATCGCCCGCCCCCTCGAAGATTCACCGAGAGGGTGCCTCGAGCAACGGGACAATACGCACGACCGGTATTGCAACTCAGAGTTGCTATACCCATACTCGTGCCACGAGGTCCTTTTGCCCCCGAACGATGCTCGATCGATTGCCCTGCTGCTCTTCAGCAACTTCGTCACCCAGGCCGTCGGCTACTTCACCGTGGTCTCATTGGTGTATTTCGTCGTGTGGCGCTGGGGACGCGAGCGCTTCGCGCGTCGCCGCATCGCGAGCCCCGCCCGCGCTGACCGCGCGCAGCTCCGGCACGAGCTCGGCAACACGCTCGTCGTGCTCGTCGTGGGAATGCTCAGCGTCGGCATCGTCCTCGCCCTGCAAGCCGCTGGACACACGCGCCTCGTGAGCGGCCCGAGCAACCCGCTGCTCGTGCTCCTGTGGGTCGTCGGCGGAGTGCTCTTCAACGACGCGTGGTTCTATTTCTGGCACCGATTGCTGCACCACCCGCGGATCTACCGGCACATCCACGCGGTCCATCACCGAAGCGTCGACGTCACCCCGTTCTCGTCGTACTCGTTTCACGCCGTCGAAGGCTTCGTCCTCGGCGCGTGGATCATCCCCGCGGCGATCTTTCTGCCCATGCCCATGGCGGCGCTCGGGGTGCTTCAGGTGTTCGGCCTCGCCAACAACGTGATGTCTCACCTCGGCTACGAGTTTCTTCCGCGGTGGATCCTGCGCGTGCCGGTGCTTCGATGGACCAACACGGCCACTTTTCACAGCCTTCACCACAAGGTTTTGCGCGGTAATTTCGGGCTCCATACCCGGCTGTGGGACCGCTTGTTCGGCACCGAAGTCGACGGCTACGAGGCGGCGTTCATCGCCCGCGGGACGGAGCCCTCGGGCCCCGAGTACACTTCGACCGATGACTCGAAGCGCGCCGAGTGAAGCGTCCCGTCCGTTGAAGCGTCGCGGAGCGCCCGTCGTCGATCGCGTCCTCGATGTCGCGCTCGAAGCGCTCGCCGAGCAGGGATTTCACGGGTTTTCGGTGCCCGCGGTCGCCGAGCGCGCCGGACTCAACAAGACCAGCGTCTACCGACGGTGGCCCACGAAGACCGCGCTCGTCTCCGCGGCGCTCGAGCGCGCGCTCGGGCACCGCGCGCAGCTCCCAGACACCGGCTCTTTGCGCGAAGATGTCCTCGCGTTCGCGCAGGGCGCGGTGGCGTTCGTGACCTCGCCCGTCGGCCGGGCGGTGATGCGCACGCTGCTCGCAGACGCCGATCACCCGGAGGTGCGCGAGCTCGCAGCGTCGATGCTCCGCGAGCAGACAAACGGGCCGCGCGCGATCTTTCGTCGCGCCCAAGCGCGCGGCGAGCTCGCCCGAGACGCCGACGTGACCATGGCGCTCACCGTCGTGGCGGGCGCGATCGTGCATCGAACGTTCATCGAGCACGGGGCCCTGACGCCCGCGTTCGTCACGCGTCTGGTGACGCTCGTGGTCGACGGGCTGTGCGCGAAGGCGCCGTAGGTCAGTCGCTCGCGTCGCCGCAGCACGCGCCAGAAGGAGCGACGATCGAGAGCCCCTCGGGCAGTCGCCCGTCCGGCCGAGGCGCACACGAAATCACGTTGCCCCGCGCGTCGAGCGCGATCGCGCAGCACTCTTCGAGCGACTTGCGGAGCATCGCGCGCCCGCGCTGGACGCGAGACTTCATCCCGGACAGCGACACGCCGAGCATCTCCGCGGCCTGCTTCTGCGTGAGCCCTTGCAGCTCGACGATCGTGAGCGCCTCTCGATAGGGAGAGGGCAGCGTCGCGATGAACGGCGCGAGATACGCTGCGACCTCTTCTTCTGCCGCGCGATCTTCCGCTTCGAGCTCGTCCGACTTCTCGTCGGGCGCTCGATCGACGACGGGATGCCTCGCGGCGACCCGATAGTGATCGACGATGGCGCTGCGGGCGACCTGATAGACCCAGGGACCGAAGCGCTCTTCGTCGCGTAGCGCACCGAGTCCGCGCTGCACCCGAAGAAACACCTCTTGCATCACGTCGTCGACGTCGACCTGCGAGCGCACCCGGCGAGCGACAAACGGGCGCAGCTTCGCGTCGAGCGCGCTCCAAGCGTCGCGCGACGCGGCGGAGATCACGCGTCGCCTCCGGGCTCGCAGCAAGTGGGAGCGCAGCACGAAGCCGCGCCTGGCTTGATCGCCTCGATCGTGGCCGACGCGACGTAGTCTTCGACACCCGAGCCCGGAAGCCAGTCGCGAATGAACTCCCGGCTCTCGGGCCGAACGTCGACCATGACCTTCTCGAAGCCCGCGCCCACGAGCATCGCGCGGAGCGCGTCGACCGTGACCGCGCCCGAGACGCACCCGGTAAGCGCGAGCACCTCGCTCGCGATCGCCGCCGGAAGCGGTTGGAGCTGAACGACGTCCGAGATCGCGAGCCTGCCGCCCGGCTTGAGCACGCGGATCGCTTCGCGAAACACCGATTCTTTGTCAGGGCTGAGGTTGATCACGCAGTTCGAAAGGATCACGTCGACCTCGCCGTCGCCGACGGGCAGGTGCTCGATCTCTCCGAGTCGAAAGTCGACGTTGGTCGCGTTGACGGTCTTGGCGTTGGTGCGCGCCTTGGAAACCATGTCCGGCGTCATGTCCACGCCGATCACGCGTCCGGAGGGTCCCACTTGTTTACCCGCGAGAAAGCAGTCGATTCCGCCGCCAGCGCCGAGGTCGAGCACGGTCTCGCCAGGCTTCAACGCGGCGATCGCGTGGGGATTTCCGCAGCCGAGACCCATGTTGGCGCCGTCCGGCAGCGCCGCGAGGTCGTCCGCTGCGTACCCGAGCTTCGCGCTCGGGATCGAGGCGATGGTGCCGCAGCAGCCCGGCGCGCAGGTGCTCGAGTTGCTGCGGGCCACCTTCGAGTACTCCTCGCGCACCGCGGCGCGAACGGCGTCATTTGTCTGATCCTTCATCGGTAGTGTGTCTCCTTCGAGGGTGAAGACGACGTCCTTCCGAAAAGGACGCAGGGATTGTTCGCGGCGGGGAGCGGGGCTGCTGAGCGGCGCCAACGATCGCCGCGGCTCACCGGCGCAGCGCAGCCCACACGAGGTTCGGAGACGCTCCGTGCGCGCGCACCATCCGGACCCACAAGAGCGTCATGTGCTCGAGATGCAGCGCTTGAACGAGCCCGCCGACGTCCACCGGCTCGAAGCCCACGTCCGTGATGAGCGACGCGACCTGCGATTTCGCCGTCGAATCATCGCCGCAAAACAGCATCGTCGGCTTCACTGCGCACGCGGGGTACGACGGGTCCTCGAGGTTCTCGTAGCCATAGATCGTAAACGCCTTGACGACCTTCGCCTTCGGGACGAGCGACTGAACGACCTCGCTCCCCGATCGCTCGCTCTTCAACGCTGCACCTCTTTGGGTGCGACGCGATCGCGTCGATCGGGGGTCGAACGAGCGCGCGAAGCGCATATTCCCCCACGAACGGTCGACGATCAGCCGAAGTTCGCGGCCGCGAAGTCCCAGTTCACGAGCTTGTCGAAGAAGGTCTCGACGAACTTCGCGCGGAGATTGCGGTAGTCGATGTAGTACGCGTGCTCCCAGACGTCGCACGTGATGAGCGGCTTCTGCCCACGCGTGAGCGGGGTCTCGGCGTTGCTCGTCGTGACGATCTTCAGGGATTCACCGTCCTTGACGAGCCACGCCCAACCCGAACCAAACTGCGCCACTGCGGCGTCGGCGAACTGCTTGCGAAAATCCGCGTAGCTGCCGAAGTCGCGCTTGATCGCGTCCGCGAGCGCGCCCGAGGGCTCGCCGCCGCCGGCGGGCTTCATCGAGGCCCAGAAGAAATCGTGGTTCCACACCTGGGCGGCGTTGTTGAAGACCTTGCCCGACGAGCTCTTCACGATGTCCTCGAGGGACTTCTCGGCGTCCGGTGATCCGCCGATGAGCTTCTCGAGGTTGGTCATGTACGCCTGGTGGTGCTTCTCGTAGTGAAAGCTAAACGACTCTTCCGAGAGGTGCGGCGCGAGCGCGTTCTTGGCGTACGGCAGCGGCTTCATTTCGAACTTCATCGACGGCTCCTGTGCGTTTGGAGAACCAGTGGCCCGAGCTTCATGCACCAAATCCTCGCCGTCGGGAGCGGGCGGCGCGTTTATTGGCAAACGGCCAATACGTTGGCAGCCGTGCGCTCAGAAGAGCGTCGAAGCTCAGCGGCGGGAGCGAGCGCGACGCGCTGCGGCGAGCGAGTGCACGGTCGCGACGGGCTCGGCGCCGATCGGGCGCGGACGAGGTCGCAGGTCGTCGCCGCGCATCACCGCCTCTTGCAGCGCCTCTCCCGTCGTACGCTGCCACTCCCACGCGGCGCCGTCTTCGGGCACGACCGCTCGCCAACGCCCGTGCCTCCCGCGCTCGTCGTCGGGATCGACCGCGACGCACTCGACGACGCGAAAGCCCGATCGACGCAGGGCTCGCTCGTGCCCCACGACCACGCGAAGCAGCGCCGCGGACACCGCCGACGGCCCCTCGACACGAAGCGTCGAGGGCTCGCCGTGAACCGCAGCGACGACCGCGTGATGCACCTCGGCCACGAGCGCAGCGCGGATCTTCTCGACGGCGCTCGGATGCTTGTCTTTCGAACGAGTCAAAGCGCTCGAAGTATGCCCCGAGCGACGGCCTCGATGGACCTCACGGCGCAGCGTTCGCGACGGCCCGCGTCGAACCAGAGAACCGAAGGCGCACCACGAACACGCTGGCGGCCTCGCGAACGACGAGCAAGACGCTCCCGTGAGGCTCTCGATCACCTCGTCCGCGTGACTCGACGACGGCTGAACCGCGCACGACGACGGCTGGCCCGTGCGCTGCCCGTTCGGCGAAGCGCGAACGAGCGCCAAGCCGAGCCCTCGACCGCGGCGATGGCGGTCGCCGCTCACGAACAACGCCGGGCCCGCGCTGGTGAAGTCCGTGAGATCGCTCTGAAACGGATCGGCAGCGCGGCGGAGATCGACGGCGCTCGCACGGTCTCGCGGCGCGATCAATCGCAGGCCATCGCAGCGAGCCACGCCTACGCGGAGCTGCGGTCCCGAGCGGACGATTCCGTGCTGCAGGGCCGCGGCGCTCACGATCACGCCGTCGGTGCGCAAAACGACGAGAGCGCCGTACGTCGTAGCGACCAGGAGATCGTCGCGGATCGCGCCGCGCGGGATCATGGGCTCGCGCACGCCCTGACACGGAGCGTATCGGCCCGTCTGTGTTCCAACAACGATGGGAACAGAGCCCCAACGGCCGCCGTCGCCGAGTATCCCGCGAATCGCATTCACCAGAAGGCAGGACGCTCGGGCATCAGGGCGTGGCACTTGTTGCAGGACGTGTGGTCGTCCGAGACGTCTTCGAGCGAACCGCACGCGGGGCATCGGACCCAGATGCGGTTGATGCGCGTCGCGGTCCACACGCTCGTCCAGACCGACGCGACGAAGCGCTCGCCGAACAGCTCCTTCATCGCGACCGCGTGGTGTTTGGCGAGCGCGCGCTTCATCGACGGCTCGTCCTCCCACGCGGTCACCGTGAATCCACGCAGGCCCGTGAAGCCTGTGACGATCGAGATGAAGCCGGGCTCGGCCACGAAATCTTGCACGTTCTGCCGCGAGTGCGCGCGGATGCGCTCTCGTTCGGCGGGGTCTTTTGCAGCGATCCACGTGAGCGCAACGACGCCCGGGGGCTGCTTGTTGCCCGACGCGGCGCGCAGCGCGTAGCCGTACTGAGCGGTGTCGGTGCCGATGGGCTCAGCGAGGGCGAGGGCGACGAAGTCTTCGGGCTTCATCGGGCCGACGCGCGGAGCGTCGTAGAAACCAGGCTTCTGCTCGAGCCAGAGGTTGTTGAGCACCTTGCGCGGCAGCGAGCGGTCGAAGAGCCCCGCGGACACCATGATGCGCGAGCCCTCGACGGGGCGCTTGGCGAGCCGGCTGCCGCAGTGCGCGCAGAAGCTCCGCTCGTTGGCCGGCGACGAGCGATACCACTGGATGTTCTCTTCGCCCTCCCAGAGCACCGCCGAACGCTCGGCGGCCAGCAGCGCGAAGAAGTTTCCGTGCAGCTTCTGGCAGTCTGCGCAGTGGCAGGCGATGACGCCTGTGCTGCTCGCGGGCATGGTGACCCGAACGCGGCCGCAATGGCAGGAGCCGTGGAGCTCGTCGCTGGGAGAAGTCATCGGGTTGAATCCCTCTCTTCTCAGCGCCCGAGCGTCTCGATGACGAGGTTGGCGGTCTCGGAGCCCGAGAAGTTCTGCTGCCCCGTGACGAGGTTTCCGTCTCGAACCGCGAACCCGCGCCACAGGCCGCCCTGAACGAAATTCGCGCCGGCTTTCTTCAGCTCGTCCTCGATGCGCCAAGGCATGAGGTGCTTGTCCCTCGGCATCGCGCCCATGCTCCAGACTGCGTTGTCAGCGAAGTCCTCTTCGACGTTGGCGAAGCCGGTGACCGTCTTGCCTTTCGCGAGCAGCTCGCCGTTCGAGAGCCGGGCGTATCGCAGGACCGCGACGCCGTGGCAGAGCGCCGCCGCGACCTTGCCTGCCTCGTAGAACTCGACGAACTTTGCGTGAAGGTCCGTGGCCTTGTCGTAGCTGAACATCGGCGCCTGACCGCCAGCCACGACGATGGCGTCGAAGCGCGCGACGTTGATCTCCGAGACGGGTTTGGTCTTCTCGACGAGCGCCGCCAGGCTCGGCGTGTGGATGAACCCCATGCTGATGAGATCCGACGCCGAGTAGCCGCTCGCGTCGCGCGGGTCGCTCATGCCGTCGGGATCGCACTTGCCGCCGGCCGGGCTGAAGACCTCGACCTCGTAGCCGGCTTCGTGAAAGGCGAAATACGGGTGGGTGAGCTCGGACCACCAGAACCCGACGGGCCAGCCGGTGGTGCTCGAGGTGGTCGGGTTCGCGATCACGATCGCGACGCGCTTGGGGCTCTTCTTGTTCGACGAATTCGGGTCTCTGAGGCTCATGGAATCAATCGCTCCGTCGAGGACACTGCGTCCTCTCACGAAGCGACTGTCGGCTCTGGAGCGTGTTCGAGCAATGCAACAGAAGCAAATGCGATGTTGCACAGCATGCAACTATCGTCGCGGACGCTTTCGACGCTGCCCCGACGTGGGATCGGTGACGTCCAGTCGCGTGCGAGCTTCTTTGTGGCGTTCGGCTGCCATTTCTTTCGACGCCCTCACGAAGGCGTCCCGCAGAAAACGGTGACCGGGGTCGGAGTCGACGCGGGGGTTCCACACGAGGCTCAGGGCGTACGGGCGCAGCTTGAGGGGAACTTCGAGCAACCGCAGCCCGAGCGCCGCCTCGTAGCGACGCGCGATCCGCTCGGAGATGGTCAACGCGTAGTCGGTCTCGGCGGCGAGCTGCAGCGCGGTGAGAAAGTACGGGACCGCGCGCGAGATCGTGCGAGAGAGCCCCCGCTGTCTGAGCACGTCATCGACATAGCCGCCAGGCTGGCCGCGGGGGGCGACCTGCACATGGAGCAAGCGAACAAACTGATCGAGCGTGAATCGCTCGGACACGACCGGATGCCCTTTGCGCACGGCGCAGACGAAGCGATCGGTCATCAACTGTCGGCTCAGCACCTCCTGCGGGAGCTCCCCGTAGATGCCGACCGCGAGGTCCGAGCCAGCCTCGCGCAAGAGCGCAGCGTCGTCGGGCGTGTTGGGCACGAAGCGCAGACACACCCCGGGAGCCTCTTCGCGAAGAATCCGATCGACCGCGGCGCCGAGGATCGTCAGGACGTAGTCCGTCGCGTGCACGACGAAGGTCCGCTCGAGCTCTTTTGCGACGAACGGCCGCGCTGGTTCGAGCGCGCGGCGCGCGTCAGCGACGACCTGACGCACCTGCGGTTTGAGCGCGATCGCCCGGGGCGTCAGGAGCATTCCGCGCCCCGAGCGGACGAGGATGGGGTCGCCGAGCCGCTCGCGGATCCGCGCGAGCGCGTGGCTCATCGCAGGGGTCGAGAGGCCGACGCGACGAGCGGCGCCAGTGACGCTCCCCTCCTGTAACAGCGCGTCGAGCGCGACGAGAACCCCGAAATCCGATGATTCCATGGGATGCAACTATGAGTGCGTGTCATTGCATGCGTCAACATGCTCGAGTCGGCTCAGCGGGTGGTCGCTGCGGCGCTCATCGCGAGGACGGAAACAGCGTCGGCAGCCGAGCCCTGACCTGCGCCCATAGGTCTTCGGGCACCGCGATCGGAGCGGGGCCCGCGAGCACCGCGCCGAGCCGACGTACTTCCCCGAGGCGCTCGGCGGCCACGACGATCTCGCCTTCTGCGACCATCGGAAGCTGGCGGACGTTCTTGTTGCCGACGAGCTTCTTCGCTCGCACTTGCCGCTCGCAGGTGCAGGGATTGCTGTCGGAGGTCAGGCCGCAGAGCTCTTCGAGGACCGGTCGTAGCTTCTCTCTCGCGCGCGAGAGGCGCTTTCGGTAGGTCGCGTCGGGCACTCCGCACAAACGCGCGCCGAGCGGGTCATCAGCCCCGAGGATCTCGGCGAGGACGATCGCCGCCCGCTCTTCGAGCGTGAGGCAGCGGAGCATCGCCCGAGTACACCCCACGCATGTCTCGTGCTGTTCGAACGCCAGTGCTGGGTCGAATGAGCTCGACGTCGTCAGCAGCAGCCCGGCGCGAATCCTGAGTTCGAGCACGAGGTGGCTTTGGGCTCGGTCGCGCGCGCGCCGAGAACGAAGGAAGTGTCGCACCGCGATCGAATACGCCCACGTCAACAGCTTGCTGTCCGCGCGAAAGGTCGACAGGTGCGTGATGACCAGCACGAGCGCCTCCTGGGTAGCGTCGCGCGCGTCCTCGGCGTGTTGAAGCACGCGCACTGCGAGTCGGTAGAGGGGGCCCTGCAGCGCGCGGCACAAGCTGTCGGTCGCGGCGGCATCACCCTCGAGCGAGCGTGTGGCCAGCGCCGCGAGCGGGTCCGGGGGATCGCTCGGTGGGCGTGGAGAGTCCATGTCCTCTTGGTAGCGCGCAGCGCTCTCGGGCGCTCGCGGGTCGGATCGAGGCAAGCTCATCGTTTGTCTCGGGTGAGAACGACCTTCGGGCCGCGATGCAAGAACGCCTCGGGCGCTTCGTCGAACGGCGCGAGCAGCGTGGTGATGCGGGAGGGAACGAGCCGGCCGCTCTCGATGAGCGCGAGCACCGCTGGCAGCTCGGCGCGAGAGCAGACGCGCGAGGTGTGGAAGTGAATTCCGTTCATGAACGCCGGCAATAGCGGAAAAGGCGTTCGCGTCGCGAAGTAGATCCCGACGCTCGTGCAGTCTCCTGCTGGTTCGGTGGAGAGGACAGCCGCGGCCAGGCCGTCTGGGTGGGCGCTCGCGTCGACGGTGATGGGGTAGTCGCGCGGCTGCTTGCGATAGCGCGTCGCGACGACGCGAGCTCCGAGGCGCTCGGCGATCGCGCATCGGATCGGATCGGGATCGAGGTAGTCGACCTGCTCGCTGCCGAGCGCGATCGCGCAAAGCGCCGCGTAGAGACCGACGCTCATGGCCTCGCCGCCGACCACGAGCACGGGCGCGCCGGGACGGGCGGCGAGAAACGGGGCGACGGTTCGATGCCCGTCCGCGACGTTGTCACCAGCGCTGGCGAGCTCGACCGGAGAGACGTCGGGCGCTCGTACGAGCATCGCGTCTGCGAACGGCACACGCACGACATCCGCCATCACCGAGCCCCAGTCTCCGCGACCGAGCCCGAAGGAAGCGGCGTGCGGAACCCCGGTGCAGCTCGCGGTCACGCCTCGGCGGCACCGATCGCAGCGGCCGCAAGAGATCTGAAACGGAACGACCACTCGATCCCCTGGCGCGACCGAGCGAACCTGCTCTCCGACCGAGAGCACCTCTGCGACGCACTCGTGCCCGAACGGAAAGGGTCCGCCGAACGGAAGCGATCGAAAGAGCCGCGGCACGACCGAGCGAAGCGCGTGCAAAGCGCGGCTGCGAAAGGGCGCGCGTCCGTGGACGATCGCCGCGTCGAGGTCACATCGCGCGACGGCCAGCGGCGTGACGAGCGCCTGCTCGGGCGCGGTGATCACGGGTGTGGCGGCCTCGCGAAAGGACAGCCGTCCGACACGCTCGAATACCAGATGTCTCATCGACGTCTTCCCGCGATGGTCCCAGAGAGTGCGTTCGGCGCTGCTGCGCGAGAGCGCCACACGGACACGCCCCCGAGGCGCCCGTCCTCCGTGACGATGACGTGCCTTTCAACCAACGCGCGCGCCGTGATTGCGCCCACCGACCCCAAGATACTGCGAGCAATGGCCATGTGCGTTCTCCTTATTGCTTCCCTGAGAGAACGGCGAGCAGGCGCTTGTGACCGGAAAAGAGCGGATCACGAGCGCACCGCGAAGTGTTGCAGTCGCCCCACCCAGAGCGATAACACTGGATGTGCTCGTCCAAATCATCGATATCGAGCGGTCGGCGTGACCGTCGACATCGCGACTATGCAACTCGCAGAACTACTTCGGACCAAAGTGCGCGTGCTGCCCAGCGAAGAGCTCCTGTGTGTTTCAGGAGCGTTTTCGCATTCCGTCATCGAGTCGCACGGGCGCCTCGTGCGCGAGCTGCTTCGCAAGGCGTCGGCCGACGCAGAGCGCAGCGACGACCTCTTCAGCGTGTTCATCGAGATGTCGCAGAACATTCAGAGCTACGCGCAGAGCGCGTTCGGCGGGGTGCTCGCCGCAGAGCGAGACCCCAACGCTCACGGCGCGTTACTTCTGCTGAAGCGCGGCGACCGCCTCCTCCTGTGCGGCGCGAATCAGGTGCGTTCGACGGACGTCGCGGCGTTGAAGTCGCGTCTGGCCTCGCTCGATGGCCTCGACAAAGCGGAGCTCAAGAAGCGGTACAAGCAGCAGTTGAAGGCGCCGGTGAGCGTCGATGGCAGCGCAGGCCTCGGGTTGCTGGCGATGGCGCGCATCGCCACGGCGCCGCTGCAGCACGAGTTCTTTCCGGCCCTCGCTGGCAAGACGACCTTCGTCCTTTGTGTGACGATTTGAGCTGGGAGGTACGCAGCGAGATTCGTCCTCGGGCTCACGTCCGGTCCGTTGGCAGACGATTTTCAGGCGTTGAGCGACGGCGCCCCTCGCCCGCAGCCGACCCTCGATACGCTGTCGACGATGCACCGCACGCTGATCCTCGTAGCCGTCTCGCTCGCATCCGCCTGTGAGCGAAGCGGCCCATCGACGAGGGACGAAATCGACCGCGTCACGCTGGACAGCGAGGCGCGCGTGCGGATGGACCTCCGCATTCGAGAGACCTTCTCCGACCCGGTCGCGGACTACACGGTGACCCTCGAACGCCGCGGACGACCGGCGCTCGCAGTGCTCTCGGGTGTCGCCGAGGCGCACCACGCTCGGCGGAGCCTGAAGCGGGCGACGAGGCGCGTCGACAAGAGCGGGTGCGTCGAGAGGTTGAGCATCGCGTCCGCGCACACGAGCGTGCGGCTGTGACGACGAAAGAAGACGACTTCGTTCTCGCGCCGCGACGAGAGATACACCTGGCCGAGCGCGTCCACCTGCGCGCGCGTCGCCTCGTCGAGGGCCACCGGCGAGTGCGCGAAGAGTCCGCCGCTCTTCATGCGGATCACCGTCATCCGAGAGCCGGTCTCGACGCCGAAGAACTTCGCCGAGCGGGCGTCCGTCTAGAGCTCGTCTGCAAATGGAATGAGCATGGCGCAGACGGTATCGCGACTCGGGCTCGACGCGCCGGCCGACTCGCCACCCGATCAGGCCTTGTGCTCGGCGACCGTGCCGTTCGATTTCGAGAAGGGCCGCGAGGGGCGGGTGCACTACTCGCTTCACCACGAAGTACCTCGTCTGGTCGCGCGCGACGCGTGGCTGGGTGAGGTGCGTCGTTGACTCACCACAGGGAGCGTTCAGTTGCAGAGTGTGTGGAGCAAGCGCGGAGCGATCCGCGGTGTATTTCTCTGTGTATTCGCCATCGGAGCGTGCAGCCCAGCGACGCGGCCACCGGAGCCGGACAGCAGCGCGACGATCGACGCGACGACGCAGGATCGCGCCTCGATCGTGGACGTCGCGAACGAGCGCGACGCGGAGGCAGACACCGCGACGGACGACGTCGGATCGGACACCGGAATCGACAGCGGAATCGAGATCGACGCGGCGGCAGAAGACGTAGCGCGCGAGGCCGAGAGCGATGTCGGTCCAGCGATCGACGTGGTCGACGTCCCCGACGCGCCCGACGTGCCCGACGCGCCCGATGTGCGCGATGTGCCCGACGTGCCCGATGTGCCGATGCCCACCGCGGCGCTGTGGGACATGGCTGAGTGGGATCGAAGCGTGTGGCAGTGAAGGAGCAAAGGATCATGACAACGAAGAAGCAGAGCAGCCCTCAACGAGTCATCGTACGCGCGACGCTGATCGCCGCGCTGGTGGCCGTCCCTCTAGCAGCGTGGGCGCGCGTCACGATTCCCCATAGATTTACGGCAGGGACGCCGATTCGGGCCGCCGAGGTAAACGCCAACATCGACGCCCTCAACGACGGAAAGCAGGATCGCATCGGCGCGCTGGTCGTTCGCACCCCCATGACGGCGACCCCGCGCTTCTTGATCGATCATCCCCTCGCCAACGGCAATCCCAACGCCGTGATCACGGCGAACCACGTCTCGCGTGTCTCGGGCGACGCCTTTCCGCACACGGTGGGCTTCTTCTACTCCGCGGGCGATTCGCGGTGGATGATCTACAACGAGGGGCCTGGGAACTTTCCGTCGAACACGCTCTTTCACGTGCTGATCGTCCGCGAAGCGCAGTGACCGAGCGGCGCGACGACGATCGTCCGACGGATTTCGCGATGGGCTGAGCGGGCTGCGCGCACGAGTAGTCGACGCAATGAATGGCTTCGGTCGTCGCGCAGCCGCGCGCAGTCGCGCGCTCGCCGCGCAGTCTCTCACAGTCGCTTTGATTTCGTGGGCTAGCGTCGGTCGCGCGCAGACCGCGCAGACGACGCCCGCGGCGCAGCCCACGCAGGGCGAGCCCGACCTCGCCACGCGACGAATGCTCATCGAGCAGGCGCAGCAGGCTCGTAGCTCGGGCGATCATCGGGTCGCGCTCGAGCGCGCCGAGCAGGCGATGCGGATTCAGCTCACGCCGTCGCTTCGGCTGTTCATCGCGCAGACGCTCGGATCGCTCGGTCGTCCGGCGGACGCGCTCACCCAGGCGGAGGCCTGCGTGCGCGAAGCAGAGCGAGACGCGGCGCTGCCCAACCGCGACGCGCTGCTCACTTCGTGCCGCCAGATCCTCGATGAATCCCGCCCCGCGATCGCGACGCTCACCGTCGAGGTTCGCGGCGCCGTGCCCCGAGACGCAACCATCGTGGCGGGATCGAGGAGCGTGGCCGCGGCGCTCGTGGGAGTTCCGATCGCGATCAACCCCGGGCGACTGACGGTGGTCGCGCGCGCAGTGGGCTTCGCGACCATCGAGCGCTCGATCGAGCTCGCGCGCGGGGAGCGTCGATCGATCGAGCTCTCTTTCGAGCCTGTGGTCGCGCCGTCCGCCCTCGCCCCACGGCCGAACCCATCAACGCCCCCCGTCGACGCGAGGCCGCGAACCACGGCGGCGAAGCCGTTTCCGATCGGTCCGGTCGTGACGCTCTCGATCGGCGGGGCGTCGCTCGTCGCGAGCGCGGTCACGTTTGCGCTGCGAAACGGCGCCATTTCTCCCTGTCCGATCGAGTCCGACCGCTTCGTCTGCGCCGACGCGCGGGCGGCGAACGCGCTGATCGCCGCTGCGAACAGCGCAGAGACTTTGAATACCATCACCAATATTACCCTGGTGACCGGAGGTGTCTTGCTCGCTGGGGGCGCGGCGTGGCTCGTCGTCGATCGGCTCCGGCCGGGCGAACGCGCGCCGGTTACGGTCGCGCCGTCCGCGAGCAACGCGCAGCTCGGCCTCGTCGCAGGAGGGCAGTTCTGATGAACCGCATGAAAGCGATGCCCGCGCTCGTTCTGCTCGCGCACTGCGCGAGCTGCGCGTTGCCGCCCAATCTGCGATCGCCGGACCTGCGAGACGGAGCGCGCTCCGAGCGCGAAGCCGCCCTGGACGCCGACGACGACGCGGGATCGCTCGACGCCTCGAGCGACGTCACGGCCGATCAACAGGCGATCGACGCAGAGCCCGTCGACACGATCGACGTGCTCGAGCTCGACCAGCAAGACAGCGCCGCGGACGCAGCGCTCGACAGCGCCGACACCCCCGCGCCCGACACCGGAGTCGACACCGGAATCGACGTCAGAAGCGACACTGGAAGTGACACTGGAGTCGACACAGGAAGTGACACTGGAGTCGACACAGGAGTCGACGTTCCGAACGATGTTCGGCCAGACGTCACGTGCCTCGCGCCGACGATGGCGTGCGGTGGAGCGTGCGTCGATGTGCTCTCGAGCTCTGCCCACTGTGGCGCGTGCGGGCGCGCCTGCACAGGGTCGAGCGGCTGCGTCTCGGGGGTGTGTCGATCGGTCAACGACCGCTGCGCCTCGGCGACGGTGCTCGGGACGGACCCGGTCAACCGCACGTTCTTCGGGACGCTTCGCGGCGCGACCGTCGAACCCGGCGACTGCACGGCGGCTGTGTCCACGGTGTTCTATTCGTGGACCGTCACAGCGCCGTCGCTCGTGTACGCGTCGGTCACCTCCAACACGAGCTTTCGACCGAAGGTCGCCTTTCGCGCGCGGTGCTCGGCGACGTCCACCTGCGGGAGCGACGGATGCAACGACCTGCGCTTCGAACAGTCGTTTGCCTACGTCAACTCCGGCACGGTGTACCTCGAGGTGGGAAGCACGACCGCGGGTGACGGAGACTTCACCCTCACCGTCAGCACGATTCGCACGCCCGTGAACAACCTGGGCGGGGTGAGCGAGGCCTCGGCGCTTCCGGTGGCAGCCACCTACGACCGAACGCAGACGCTGGTCACGACCACGACCGCGTCGACCGTGTGCGGCGGATTGGGAATGCTGCCAGGCATGATGCTCTTCTGGCTCTCTTGCCCGACGTCGCCGGGCGGCTCGCTCGTCGCGTCAACCTGCTTTCCGACACGCGCGCTCGACACCGTGCTCGAGTACCGAAGCGCGACCGGCGACACGACGTGCATCGACGACGTCGGCGCGTCCGCATGCGGGCCGTCGATCGCCGGCGCAGGCGTCGGCGCAGAGCTGGATCATCCGATCGCGCGCGGAGCCAACCTGCACACGGTCACGCTGCGACAAAAGACTGCTTCGCCGTACAACACCGGCGTCGTTCGACTGACGCTCACTCGCCCGCCTGGGATCTGAGCGCCCACGCCGATCAGTTCGCTGCCCGCACGGTCCAGGCGAAGCTCAGCGCTGACTGGGCATGCGACGAACGTTGCGTACGCGACGCGAGCCATCCGCCCGAGTAGCCTCCGTCGGGCCCCACGATGCGCTGCTCGTAGATCATCGCGGTCGCCGCGCCGCGAAACACCGCGAATCTCCCGCCAAACGAGCCGAACTCCGGCGCGCCGATCACGAGGTCCGAGAACCCGTCGCCGTTGAAGTCGCCGTGTCCGCCGACCGAGCGCCCGAAGCGTCCGCCTTCGGGTCCCACCAGCCACGAAGCGTTGTCGATCGTCGTCGAGGCAGAGCCGCGGTAGATCCTTACGAGGCCGTCCGACGCGATGCCCGGCAGCGCGGCGACGATGTCGTCGATGCCGTCGCCATCGACATCGCGAGCGTCCGAAACGCGATAGCCGAACGCACGATCAGGCATGGTCTCCAGGATCGTCCGCGTGGGTCGGGCCCCGGTCCAATCGAGTCGCGAGGAGTACACATGAATCGCTCCAGCGGTGGCGCGGTCGTTGGGTGAGCCGATGACCATGTCGCAGTGCCCGTCGTGATCGACGTCTCCCGCGCGCCGCACGGCGAACCCGAACCACTCGCTCGCCGCGACGCCGCGGAGCACGTCCGGCGAGGACAAGACCCTTCCACCGCCGACGAAGAACGCCGCGCCCTCGCCGCCTCGACCAAACGGCGCGCCGATGAAGACATCCGCCGTTCCGTCGCGATTGGCGTCGCACGCTCCCGAAACAGCGCTTCCGAACCCGCGATCGGCCATTCGATCGCCCTCGATCAGCGACACGCGACCGTTCAATCCTGTCGGTCCGCCGTAGTGCAGCGACGCGCGCCCCTCACCCGAGAAGGCTCCCGGGGCGCCCACGATCAAGTCGCCGTAGCCATCGCCGTCGACGTCGCCGGCCGCCGAAACGTCAGCACCAAACGCACCGCCCACAGCGGTTCCTGCGATCGACAGCGGGGTCGACGCGGGATCGATCCCGCGAGGCGAGCCGAAGAAGAGCGTCACCCTGCCAGTCGAGGCCGTGTCCATCGGAGCGCCCACCGCGAGATCGCCGTAGCCATCTCCGTTGAGATCGCCAGCGCTCTCGGCGACGAAGCCGAAGCGACCTGCGCCGCGCAACGTCGCCGAAGGGGTCGGGCTCAGCGCAGCCACGCGGCCGGGATAGATGTACACGCTACCTGCGCCGGGCGTCGGGGCGTCGGGGGCGCCCATGACCACGTCCGTCAGTCCATCGCCGTTGAAATCAGGGGTCGTGCCCCACGCCGACGTCGTCGCTGCAGGACGACGCGGAACATGAAACTGCCACGTGGCGCTCGAAATCGCTGACTGAAGCGCTCCTGTGCGCCCGAAGGCTCGCCAGAAGTGCGTCCCCGGCGGCAGCGGAGTGGACCACGTCGCGCTCGTCCCCGATACCGTTCGAGATCCCTCGAGCATCGTGCAGGCACGATCCGCGCACACCTCGATGACCGCGGTGTCGGTCGAGGGGCTGAGCTCCCAGCGCAACACAGGGCTTCCGCCGGTGAGAAAGCTCGTCGACATCGGCGCGACGAGTCTCGGCGGATCGGGAATGCGACGCGGCACATCCGCGACAACGTCCGGCAACGAGTCGGGCAACGAGTCGGGCAACGAGTCGGGCAACGAATCGAGCGCAGCGTCGAACGCACTCGCGTCGGGGACGTCCATGGTCGACCGCGTGTCCAACGGCGCGTCGTCCGTCATCACCGCGTCGGGCATCGTCTGATCGGCGTGGACGTCGCCTTCTCTCCCGTCTGCTGCGCCGTCGACGCGAACGATCGTGACGCGATCGACACAACCGCTGGCGAGCGCGCCGAGTATCACCCACGAATTCAAGTAACGATGACCGGTCATGAGTCTGTCCTCTGCCGTCGCAGCAGCGTCGCGTACACGCTGCTCGGAAACCGCCGCACGAGCGCGTCCGCGCGAGCGTTGGCCTGCTCGACCCGGCCCGAGCGCCGCAGCGCTTCGATCGCGATGTACTCGCTCTCGGCCAGGAGCTGCCCTTGCTCGAACGTGCGCTGGTAGCGCTCGATCGCCGCCAGCGCGGCGGCGGGGTCTCGCGCGAGCGCGGCGCGCGCGGGTTCGAGCATGAGCCGCTCGCGCGTGAGCACGTCCTCGTCGCGCTCTGCCGCGGGAGGCGAGGGAGCGTTGGTCATCGACGTCGACGGCGTCGACGGCAGCGATGATGGTGCCGACGACGGAGCGGCAACGGTCGCGACCGCAGACGCCTCCGTGGGGCTGGTCGGCGCAGGCCCGGTGATCGACGCGGCCTCGCTCGCCCGTGCGATGGGCCGCGCGACACGACGACGGCCGTCAACAGAAGGCGCGCTCGAGACCCCCAGCCGCACCACTGGACTCTCGGGCAGAGCGCTCGGCGCTGGGGTTGCCCGGGGCGCGGGCGACTCGACGCTCGGACCGACGGCGCGAGACGAGGGGACCATCGCCCGTGACGAGCGTTGTGCGGGGCGGGTTGTTCCGAGCTGCGCCACGGTGCGGCCGCGCGTTGCGTCGCGGGCGGCGAGCGTCGCCACGGTAGCGCCAGCGACGACCACGACCACGCCGAGCCCGGCGGCGAGCGCCTTCAGCCAGCCCACGAACACCGACGCGCCGATGGCGGTCGCAGAGACCGCCGCGACGCGCTGGCGCAGGCGCTTTCGCGTCGCCGAGTCGAGCGGACGTTTGGGTTGGGCCTTGCCTTGCGCGAGCAGCGAGCGGTGCTGCGAGTGATCGCTGTCATCGGTGTCGAGCCATCGTCGAGGTTCGTTCATCGCCGACCTCCGTGTCGCGCACGCGCGTTGTAGCGAGCGAGCGCTTGCTCGAACTGCTTTCGCGCTGCGTGCAAGCGCGAGTAGACCGTCCCGATCGGAACCCCGAGGCTCGTCGAGATCTCTTCGCACGAGAGCCCTTCGATCTCGAACATCACGAACGCCACTCGGCGCTCGGGGTCGAGCTCGTCGAGCAGCGCCGCCAGCACCGCTCGTCCCTCGTTTTCAGAGGCGTTGTCCTCTGGCGAGCTCGGCGGAGCAACCGCGCCCGGACCGGGGGCGGATGGCTCGGGCGTGTCTTCGACAACGTGCTCGCGCCTCGTGTGCGCGCGACGGCGATGAGCGGCCACCACGCGCACGCAGATCCCGAACAGCCACGCCCGAATCGTGCCTGCGCCCGCGTACGAGTGCAGCCGCTGGTGCACCACCACGAACACCTCCTGCGAGAGGTCCTCGAGCAGCGCGTCGCGAACGCCGAGGCGCAGCAACGTCGACCACACAAAGTCCGCGTACTGGTCGTACACAGCCAGCGTGTCGAGCGGAGGCTCCGCAGAACGACTGGTGACGGTGGCTAACTGAAAGAGCGCCTTCAATGCAGAGATAGCTCCGCCTGAAGTAGTGCCGGCCTGCTCACCGGCCCTTCTCGATTTCGTCGCTCGGAGAAAAAACATCGAGAAACACAGCGAGATCGTCAGCGAATTCGAGGACTTCTAGTTCACAGTGCGTCGGTCACGACGCTGACGCTCAGCGCCCCGTACCCGCCGACGACGGGCTGCTCGAACACGGTCGTGATGCGCGCCAGGTCGACAACCTCTTCGAGGTACGCGTTGCGTGCGAACGCGAAGGTGGCGCCGACACGCGCTTCGAGCGCGAGCGGACCGATCAGGCGAAGCCTCCCCCGAAGGGCCGGTCCGAGCGCGACCCACGGCCGAACGCCGCCGTCGATCGCGCGCTGGCGAAGGGCGGACGCCGAGATCGCTCCGATCGTGAGCGCAGCGCACAGGGCGAACGACGCGCGCGTGTCTGATAGAAACCCGAGCGGATCGACGCACACCGCGCCAGACGCGCTCGCCATGGACAACGCGTACTCGCTGAGCATCGTCGTCGCGCGTTGTTCAGCGAGCCAGCGCGCCGAAACATCCGCAGAAATCCAGCGCGAGAAGCGCAGCTCGCCATCGATCGAAGTCCCGAGCGCAACCGAGGGCAATACTCCCAGCGCTCCCGCGAAGGACGCCCCGAGCGAGAGGGCCATGGGCCGTGCTCGCATCGGCGCCGCGCGGGCTCTTCGCCGTGCGAGCGCGACGGGCGCGCTCGTGCTCTGCGACGCTGCGACGCCCGACGTTGTCAGCGTGGTTCGCGGCGGATCGGGGCGAAGCGCCACGGTGGGGTCGACCACGATCGCCAGCGCCAACGCGAGCGCTTCGGTGATCGGACCGCACGTGGGCGCGGCGCTCGTCAGCTCACGCGTCCCCAACGGTTCACCGTTCGGGCCGCGGACGAAGAAGCGCGCTGTATAGCCCGTCGGCGTGCGTCGGATGATCGCGTCGATCGAGTTGGGAGCCCCGTCGAGAAAGGGATCGCGGCCCACGCGATCGGTCACCGCGCGGCGCACGTCGGCCTCGTCCGGACAGGACTCTGCGCCCTCGTCGCGCGCCCATGCGAAGCGAACACTGTCGTCTCGCTCTTGCGCCGACGCAGAACGCGCCGCGAGCAACGCTGCCACCCACACGAGAGCGCCGCCTCTACGACGCATCGAACCCGAGGTCCACAGGGGTGAGTTGTACTCTACTCGTACCTCGAACGACAGCGGCACCAGAGAGGGTCAACCCCGCCCCCGATCGGGCAGACCGAGCTCGTCGCAGCGAGGTGGCAGTGAGGACTCGATCCCCCAACGGTGCTGCGGACTCGAGTCCGCATCGACGCCGCCGGCGCCAGATTTTCCGCAGAAAATCCATCGGTCCGAGCTCGCGAGGGCACGTCGAAGACGGCCCGAGGATTGCTCTATCGACCGGCAGGAGAACTGCCACGATGATTTCGGCACACAAATTCTTGCTGCCTCTCGCTGGGTGCCTGGCGCTGATGCCCGCGTGCGGCGACGGTGTGGGTCGCGACGGCGGTCGCGACAGCAACGCGAGTGACGGCAACGTCGTGGACAGCGGCGCCTCGCCAGACACCGGAGGCACGGAGGACAGCGGCGTCGCTGCGGACAGCGGACAGGCTGGAAGCGACGCTGGCGGGTCGTTCAGGCTCGAGGTCGTCAACGGGTTTGGCTCGGGCGTCTACGCTGCGGGCTCGACGGTGCACGTGTGGTCGGCAGCGTCGACGACCAACGAGGTCGCGCTCCCGTGGAGCGGGGATTCATCGCTGCTCGCCGAGCCCAACGAGTGGCACAGCAGCTTCGTGATGCCCGCGCGCAACGTCACGATGACAGCCAACCGGCAATCCCAGCCCGTCACGCTGACGGTCGAGACGTTCAACGGCAGCACGAGCAGGCCGAAGACGGTGCGCTATCACTTTCCGAGGGCGATGCGCGGCGTGGTGCTGTTCAGTCACGGCACCGGCGGCTCGAGCACCTATATTCAAAGCGCCGAGGCGTTTGCGCTCGCGCTCGCGCTCGTTCAGCGAGGCTACGGCGTCGTGGGAACCGAGGCCGAAGAAGCGGTCGCCGGAGACCTCAACGGCGATGGAAAGCAGCGATGGTTTTCGGGCCCCGCCTTCCGCGCGGACAACGTCGACCTTCGAAACATGCAGCTCCTCTTCGCGAGCTTCGAGATGCGCGGCCTCATTCCAGCGGGCACGCCGAAGTTCGCCCTCGGCATGTCCAACGGCGGCGCGTTCAGCCACTACCTCGGAACGGTGGGCTCGAGCCCGGTGGCGGGCGACTTTCCGCAGCTGCGCTTTCGAGCCATCGTGGGCTATTGCGCAGACGCGTCCGGCTCGCAGTCGGCCTCCATGACGATGACCCCGTCCGCGTGGTTCATGTGCGGAGCCGAGGACAACCCCGATGTCTCCAACACCGAGGCGCGAGCCAACTCGCTGATGCTCATGCGCCGTAGCATCCCGACGGACTACATCGAACACCCTCCCTCGCCGCTCTACGACGAGCGCTTCACGCGCATCGAGGGAATCTCCGTCGAGACCTCGAGGGCGATGGTCGCCGAGCTGCGGGCCGCGGGGTTCGTCGACGCTTCGGGCTTCGTCAACCGAGACGGCGACTCGATCGGGCAGTTCATCGTCGACAACCCGACGCGATTTCCGACCATCGTCCGCCAGAGGGACTCGCTCGGCTCGATCCGCTCGCAGGTCAAAGTCGTGCGCGCTGAACACTCCATGTACGCGGACTACGCGCAGCGAAACATCGCGTTCTTCGATCGCTTCAACCCCGCTCGATGAGGCGCGTCCGCGGTCGCCCTCGCGCAGGACGCCGACGAAGACCGCGCCGTCGCAGAGGACCGCTTCACGTCGCGCCGAACGCCTCGATGTCGTACTCGACGTCGACGATGTTGCCGTGAAAGTACTCGAGATCACCGTCTGGCAAACGCCAGCTCGCGCGCATGTGCGACGGGACGAGCACCCCGCCCATCTCGACGTACTGCGAGCACTCGGCGATCCAGCGGCGTCGAGTGTATTGGCCTTTTCCTTCGCTGATGTAACGGTCTTCGGTGACGAAGCGCGAACACAAGCCGCGCTCGTCGAAGTGAAAGACACCGCGAACGGACGTGTCCCCGAAGGTCAGCGTGGCGGCTGCAGAGCGGGCGTCGATCGCCTCCCACTCGATGTACTCCTGCACCGCGACGCTCGGCACGAGCAGCGCCTCCGCGAGAAACGTCACCAACGACGAGGTGTCCATCTCGCGGCCTCGCTCGTCACCGGCGGCGAAGGACGCCAGCGCCAGACGCATGCTCCCGTGGCCGTCGTGCGTCTCGTCGAGGCCCTCGAACGGAACCACTCCGAGCAGCTTCGCGCGCATGTACGCGAAGCGCGCCGGCGCGGCGACGGAGTTGAACTGGTGGCACTCGAGCTTCATCCACTGCGCGCTCGGCGAGCGCCTGAACGCGACGTCGTCCCAGCGAATCCTGGCGTTGTACGGCTTGGCCTTGCCGACCCACCGCGCCTGGTGGAGAAAATTCTCGATCGGGTCGGGCAGCGACACGAGCTCTTCGGCGCTGAACACCGACGGCACGCCGGGCGGGTGCTTCGCGATCTCCGCGGCGACCTCTGCGAAAAACAGCTTTTGCTGCGCGTGTGTGTCGAACATTCGGTGTGGACGCTCTTCTGTCTGCGACTCGGACGAGCGCAGAGTAGCGCACACGCCGGGTGTTCTGCGCCATGCGACAGAGCGCGAATCTCGCGACAGCGCGGGACTCTTTGGGACGGGATCCTCGCCGCTTGCTCCCTACGGCGCCTCACGCCCCGTCAGCGAGCAGACCGACGATCACCGAGCGCGACGGACCAAGCGTGTCCACGTAGAAGCCGAGCGAGCTCGCGCGCACCAACGGCTCGAAGGGGTTGGGATGCTGAGCGAACGACAGCCCCACGACCGAAGGATGCACGGGGATCGCGTAGCGGTCGTTGTCTTTGGAGGTGCGCCCCTGACGCGCAGCGAGGTCGTAGATCCCCATGTGTCCGACGTCCTGCTGGACCCAGTATCGATGCCCCAATGGCGAAGGCTTCGACGGGCCGCCGCGCATCGCTTGCCTCGGGGCATCGATCACGCCGCGCGCGAACAGAACCTCCCACGCCTCGCGAGGATCTCGGATGTTGCTGTGCGACCGCCCCTCGGTTCCATAGCGAAACCAGGGCCCGCCCGGGAGCGCCACCTGCGGTCCTTCGCCAGGGAGACAGCGCGCCTTGGATCCCTCGGGCAAGAGCGCGAGCGCGGCTCGCTCGAACGCCGCTCGTGGCGGAGGAGTCGCGAGCCGAAGCGCGTCGAGACCATAGAGTTCGTCATCCCGCACGCGCTGCGCCATGAAGTCCGAGCGGGATTCAACCATACCGAGGACGATGGACGTGCGGCAACGCTCCGCGAAATCCTCGGCTGTGGTTCAGGGCGCGGTGTCCGAGCAGCAGCGAAAGCCCAGCGTCGACTGAGCCGTGTCGCTGCGCGCTCGAGACAGGTCGGTCTGGCACGTGAGTCCGCGCTCGGGGCTCTCGATCGAGCCTCCGCGAATCACGTAGATCGGCGGAACGGACATGTCTCGCGCGTCGTTCGTCCACTCCTTCACGTTGCCCGACAGGTCCATGATCCCGTCGCTCGTACGGCACATCGCCAGCGCGCCGGTCGCCGCGACGCGATGGTCCACCATCCCGCCAGGAATCGCGTCGCGATCGCCTCCGTTGCAGGTGGCGCCGTTGTACATCGCCCCGTACGGATACACGTTGGCCGCGGCGCCTTCGCACGCGGCCTGCCACTCGGCGCCGGTGCACAGGCGCATCCCTGCGGCGGCGCAGGCGGCCGCGGCCGCGGGATAGCCCACTGTTGTCCACGGCAGAACACCCGCGCGCGAGCACGAGCGCGCCGAGGAGTCGCCGTCGCTCGTCGCGGTCGCGTTGGGGCGAGACGCTTCGTAGCGATAGATCCAGAAGTTGAGCGCGCCGCGACGGATGTTGACCATGTCCTCGCGAACCCGCGCGGGGTCCATTCGATCCGCGTTGTCGATGGTCCCGTCGCAGTTGTCGTCGACGCCGTTGCACGTCTCTGCCATGGGGGCGCCAGCGACTGGCTCGACGCCGCCCGTCAGATCGCAGCGTGTTCGGCTCGCGTCCATGGGATCGCAGCGGATCGTTCCTTCGTCGCGGCACGCGCCGCGGAGCTCGTTGCTGCACGTACGGCCGACGTTGGCGAACGAGTCGTCCGCGACGCCGTCGCAGTCGCCGTCGGCGCCGTCGCAGCGAGTCTCCTCGGCGACGATCCCGTTGGGAACGTTGCGATCGAACTCGACTCCTGCGGGATAGTCGCAATACCAGGTCGTGTTGGACATGCGCGTGGCGCACACGGGACGGACCATCGCGCAGATCGTTCCTGCGGTGGTGCGGCAGAGGTCGGTCGGCGGATCCCTGAGGTTCTCGACTTCGTCGATGCGACCGTCGCAGTTGTCATCGATGCCGTTGCACTCCTCTCGCATCAGCGCAGGAAAGACCGGGCAACGGTACTCGCACCCCGGCATCATCGGGTCGCGATCGAGGAAGCCTTCCTGACAGCGCGTCAGCGCGCACATCCCCGCGCGGCACTCGAGCTCGGCGTTGGGCTGGGCGCAGCGAGTTCCGCACGCACCACAATTCAAAATATCCGTCTGGAGGTCGAAGCCCTCGTCCACCCGGCCGTCGCAGTTGTCGTCGATGCCGTTGCAGAGCTCTTCAGCGTCCGAGGGAACGCAGCTCGGCCGATCAGCGTTGCTCGCGTCGGTCGAGCCCGCGTCAGAGCCTCCATCCATCGTGGAAGCGTCCACGACGCCCCCCTCGGTGCACTCGATGCAGTACGGCGTCCATCCGCAGGCGGACACAGCGGCAGAGAGCGCGATCGCGACGATTGCCCACCGCGCGTTCATCCCTCGAACCTCCTGCGAACGACCGCGACCGCCGCAGCGATGGCGAGGATGCTCATCACCCAGGGGTTGGGTCCGCGCGCGTGGCCGGGCGTCGGTCCGACGACGCACCTCGGCTCGTAGCCGCCGCCGGCGATCACTCGGTCGAAGCGAGGACGCTCGGCGCCTCCGTTGATGAAGCACTGCGCGTTTCCGTCGGCGCCGATGCGGCAAATGCGGCCCGCTTCGCAGCGCGTGGTCGCGCACGGATCGACGATGCAACCTCGCTGCGGCGTGCACACGTTGCCGACGGGACAACGGACCGAGGGCCCGCACGCCGGCTCTCGGCACGCGCCGTCCACGCACTGCTGCGAGCCAGGGCACGTCGTGCTGGCGCACGGATCGGGGACGCACATACCTCGAGCGTCGCAGCGCTCTCCCTGGCGACACACGCGGTCGTCGCAGTTGTTGCGGCACGTTCCGCTGAAGCAGCTCTGGCCCGACGGACAGGTCACCGAGGCGCAAGGATCCGCGATGCACTGGCTGTTGACGCAGAGCTGCCCCACGGCGCAGCCGAGCGCGTTGCAGTCGAGGCACGCGCCTCGTCGGCACTGTTGCCCTGCTGGGCACATCACGCCTTCGCACGCGTCGACGCAGCGACCACCCACGCAGCGCTGATTGTCGTTGCACGCCGCGCACGGCGACGGAACGCAGTACGCCGCCGTCGCGCCCATCGGCTGCACGCAGTCCTGCCCGAGCGGACAGGGAAACTCGAGGGTGGGATCGCACACGCGTCGGCACGACCCTTCGATGCAACGCGACGTCCCTGGGCAGACCGCCATGTTGTCGTTCATGCCGTCGCAGTCATCGTCGAGGCCGTTGCAGAGCTCGGGTCTCGGTCCGACGGCGCCCACGCACTCGAGCCGTCCGCGTACGCAGCGCTGCATGCCCGGTCGACACGCGCCGCGGGACTCGCCGCAGGCCGATCCCGCTGCGGGATCGGTCTCGTCGATCGCGCCGTTGCAGTTGTCGTCCATCCCGTTGCACACCTCGGGTCCGCGCGGAACGCAGGCCATCCCGCACATGAGCCCTTCGTCGATGCGCCCGTTGCAGTTGTCGTCCATCCCGTTGCACACCTCGGTGCCGGGCATCGCGCCAGGACGAGTGATCCGACACTCGGTTCCGGCGCCGTCCATTCGGCACTGGATCGTCCCGGTTCCGCGGCACGCTCCGATGCGTCCGTCGTCGCACGCGTCGTTGAGGCCGGTGAACCCCTCGTCGATGAGCCCGTTGCAGTTGTCATCGACGCCGTTGCACCGCTCGCTGCGGATCGAGCCCGAGATCACCGACGTCAGCGCCGGGACGAGCTGATCGGGTCGCGTGACGACCGTCGCGCGAGGCCTCGCTCCGCCCGAGCCAGCGGCGGAGATCGCGTCGACGCTCGCGAGCTCGGGTCCGAGGTCGCTCACCGCGATCACGTACACCTGGACTCCAAATGTGTCGTGCAAGCGCCGCGCAGCCGCGACCGGATCGCCGCCGCACGACTCGGCGCCGTCGGTCACCAGGATGACGCTGTAGCCCCTGCACATCGTCGCCGGGTCGGTCGCTCGAATCGGAACGATGTAGTCCTCGATCGCTTGCAGAGAACCCGCGAGCGGCGTCCCGCCGGAGCCGCGGATCTCGCAGTCCCCTCCCCCGCGATGGTTGCACACGTTTCCGACCGTGGCGTCGGCGACGAAGTTGGTCTCGCGTCCGTCGAGCCACCGAACGATGTCTCGCGTGTCCATGCCGAACCCCGCGAGGATGTCGGCGCCGCGTCGGGCCGGGCCGCAGGTTCCCGCGTAGTTGATGCACTGCTCGGAGGGAGGCGTGGTATCGCTGCACGCGACGGGCTCGGTCCTCGCGGGCACGCCCGGGCGCGCCGCGACCGACAGCGTGCACGCGCGGGTGCCAGTGTTGTCTCGAGGGTTATCGTAGCTGGCGATCAAGCCCTGGCATTCGATCCAGCTCGCCATCGAGCACGATCGGTTCGAGTCCTGATCCTGGTGGTAGCGAGCGAGCGCAAAGTCGATCTCGGGATAGGCGCTGATGACTTCTCCGAGCGAGTTCTTCGCGAGAAACAGCCGAGAATCATTGGGGCGGGTGTCGTTGTTGGTGTCGATTCCGGGGTGGTTCGCCGAGCCGTCACCGAAGGTCGCGACGCCCTGAAGATCGAGCAACATCGACGCGCTCGTGTCGAGGATCACCGCGACGCGGGGGCGCGCTCCGCCGGCAGCGCCGCGGCACGACGGGTCCGCGCCGACCATGGGCGAGCACGTCGTGGGAGCGCCAGTCGTGCATTGATTGATGGTGCGCGCGCACATCCCGAGGCCGCACGTCGTGGTGCCGAGGCCCTCGTCGACCATTCCGTCGAAGTCGTTGTCGAAGCCGTCGCACACCTCGCCGACGTAGGCCTCGCTGAGCTGCAGTTCTCCAGCGGATCCGCCGGCTTCGCCCTGGCAGATGGGACACACGCCTCCGAGCGCTCCCGAGACGTTGAATACTGCACACTGCGCGAGGTTGGCGACCGCGCGGCTCTGAATGTTGATGATCCCGCCCCCGCCCCCGCCTCCGCAGTCGTCGCAGAGGCCGCCTTGCTGCGCGCCGAGGCTCGCGCAGTACGGATTGGGCTGCGTGTCTCCGCCGCGGCCGCCGCCGGCGCTCAAGCGCGCGCTCGTGCCGACGGTGACCGCGTCGCTCACGATGAAGATCGTCCCGCCGGCGCCGCCGCCGCCAGAATCGTTGCCGGCGCCGCAGCCGCGGCGACCGTCGGCGCTCACCGTTCCGTTGATGTTGATCGCGCCGGTGCTGCCGGCGGTGAGGCCGACCAGGACGATGCGACCACCGCCGGCGCCGCCGACGCCGGCTGCCGGCGTGGCTTCGAAGCCATCGCCGTCGCGACAGCCCTTGTCACCGCCAGACGCGCCGAACTCGCGGGCATAGATCGAGTGTCGAAACGCTCGGCCCGCGACGGTCGGGAGCGCGTCGTTGTTTCGGCAGTCTGTGACCGACACGCAGGCGTTGTTCGCCGCGACGACTGAGCCGACGCAGTCCTCCTCGAAGTCCGCGGGGAAATTACAGCCCGCTGCGCCGCCGGTGCAGTCCTTCGTTCCGCGGCCACCGCCGCCGAAGTGCGCGCCGCCGCCACCGGAGTCGCGCACGGCGCACCCTCCCCGGCCGCCGGCGGCGGGCGCGGTCGTAGGGCCGACGCCATCGCGACAACGACCAGGCTGATAGCCGGCGCCGTCCGCCACGATCGACGAGGTGGCGTCGATGCTGATCGACTGAGCGATCAGCTCGAGGTTTCCAGTGTTGACGCGGTCGGTCCCGTTGAACGGGGGAACGACGATGGTCGCGCCGTTGGTCAACACGACGCGATCGAAGCGCTGCACGCCTCCGAGCGTCATCGTGCCGCCGTTCATGATGAGGTCGACTGCGCGCGCGTCAGCCGCGCCGAGCGCGACCGCAGCGAAGGTGCTCGCGAGACCGACGAGCCTGGCAATTGGGTGTCGCTTCACGGTGTCTGTGCGAAAAGTGTCGCACGAAAGAGGCCGCGATCGAGGGCCATCATGAATTCATGGTCAGCAATCCTCCGTGGAGCTGCGCGCGGATTGTGCGGCGGGCGCTCGGACTCTATCTGCAGGCTTGCGCGGTGTATTCGAGATAGCGGCAGGCGTCAGGCGCATCCGCGCGCACCTCGCGCGTCCGAACGGCAGAGAACAGGAGCATCGGGTCCGCAGAGAGCACGGCCGGCGCGTCGCGCGCGGGTGGCGCCGCAAAACTCGTACGGAGATGCCTGCAACGCTGTGCGCGTCGAGGCCCCGAGCGGGACCGCGACCGCCGCAGCGAGAAACAGCGCTGGCACGACAAGGGACCGACGAGACGACATCACAGCATGATTCGTCGCAGCCGCCCCGAGACTTACGCGCGGCGATTCAGCGCGACGCCGCGGTCGCCGCGCTCGCGCGAGGCGCCGGTGGTTCGAAGGAGCGACGCGCCGACGACGAACGACAGGACCGCGAGCGCGATGGGCATCGACGCGATTTCAGCCGCGCTGAACTGGATCGACCATCGAACGTGTTCATTGGAGGCGCGGGATCGCGTCATCCACGGTACACACTGAGCAGGGAACCGCATTTCGGTTCAAAAGTGCACATCCGCAGGAAAATCAGTCGCGGCGTCAACACCCAAGCGGCAACACGCTCGCCTCACGGCCAGAGGTCGAGCCCCAATCCGGATCCCTGCTGAGCATGGCCTACGAGCTGTACTACTGGCCTTCGATTCAGGGCCGCGGCGAGTTCATCCGCCTCGCGCTCGAAGACGCAGGCGCGCCGTATCGCGACGTCGCCCGAGAAGAGGGCATCGCGCCGAGGCTCGGGCTCGCGCCGGAGGACGAGGTCGGGCGACCCGTGGCGATGGCCATACAACTGACGATCGCGGACCTCGTCGCAGAGGTGCACGACACGCATCACCCCGTCGCATCGCACTTGTACTACGACGATCAGCGCGTCGAGGCGAAGCGGCGCGTCGCGTCGCACTCGTACGTGGACCTCAGCGCGTGTCAGGTCGTCGAGGGGCTGGCGTACGCTTTTTCGAACGCGATGGCGCGGGTCGAGCCTGCGATCCCGAGGCTTCGCGCGCTGTGCGAACGGGTTTGCGCGCGGGCCAATGTCAGCGCGTATCTCGCGTCACCGCGGCGTCGGGCGTTCTCCGAGCACGAGATCCTTCGGCGCTACCCCGAGCTCGACCCTGCGGGCTGAACGCGCAGCGGCTCAGGTGCTGAACGGACGGACGCGGAAGATGTTGCGATCGGGTCCGCCCTGGGTCGGCTGCGCGAAGACGATGATGTGCGAGCCATCGAAGCCGACTTGCACCGCGCCGTGACCAGGCAGCGAAACAGCTTGCGTCGTGCTCGTCGCCGGGTCGAACACGAAGAGACCCATCCCGAACGTCGCGCCGAACACGAACCAGATGTTGCCTGACGCCTCGACGACGCGTCCTGATGGACCGAGGACAGCGGTGAGCTCAGCGGTCTCTTCGTTGATTGTGACCGTGGGTCGGCTGCTCGCACCGCCGCAGCCGAGCATCGAGAGCAACGTCAGTGACGAGATCGCGCGAGCGCAGAAAGCTCGATCGTTCATCGTGAAGTCTCCGGGAAGAAATGAACGCGCAACGCGCGCGCCTCCCGACTCGGTGCACCAGACATACCGGGCGACTCACCGCGCCCGAACGACGAAATCGCTGGTGATTCCAGCGGTCGGCGCGCTCGCCTCTGGCACTGCGCTGGCACCAGAGCCGACACGGTGCCGGCTCGGTGTCGCGCCGCTCGAGGAGGCATGAATTCGTGTGCTGTTGGGCCGCGAGCGCGAAGGTCGGGGCGGTTCGAGCGACGCCATGGACGATGACCGGCGCGCAAAGCGACCACACGTCGCCCGGCCGAAGGCCGAGCTGGGTCGAAACGCGAACCAGACTCACAGGCGTCGACCGTACCTGACGTCGGTGCCAAGTTCGCTCGGCGGGCACTGAGAGCCCGCGTTCGCGCACCCGTCGCAGCGCGAAACGCCTGATGTAGTGCCAGGAGAAACGGCGAAACCCCCTCGGATCACTCCTTGGGGGCTTCTTGTTGCCGACCCCCGCCGCCTGTTATCGACGAGAGAAAGTTGGCTCCGACTGCTGGACTTGAACCAGCGACCCGGCGGTTAACAGCCGCCTGCTCTACCGACTGAGCTAAGTCGGAAACGGGCGCTGTTTGTACTCGCTCTCGCGTCCGTGTCAACCACCGTCCTTCGCCGCGCGCGACGATTTTTCGCCGAGGCCCTTCGCCACGGCCCGCGCCACGCCCGCGACCGCGAGCACGGCGAACACCGCGAGCGCCATCGTGGCGTACACCGCGCTGCGTTGAGCCTCGGTTCGCATGATGAAATCCGGCATCTCGACGTGCACCCACGCGAGCGCGCCGGCGAGCGCGAGCAGCGCGAGCCCGGGAATCGAGAGAGTCACCCACGAAGGACCGATCTTCGAGCGGCTGGCGATCGTGGTCGCCGCGATGGCGGTCGCGGCGAGCGCGAAGATCACCAACCCCTCGACGATGGCCTGCGAGGCCCACGCGCCGATCACGAGCGAGCGTTGTCCAGCGACACGCACGACTTCGACCCACACGCGAAGCGTCACGACGGCGCTCGAAAGCGCCAAGACCCAGAGGGCGTACGCAGCGGTGGCGAAGAAGCTGGCGGGAGTCCACCCTTGCAGACGGCGACTGGCGCGAACCGAGAGCGCGACGAAGAGCGCCGCGGACACGAGGCCCGCGCCACGCACCGCCGCCGTCTCTTGAAAACGCGCACCATTGTGCTCGAGCGCGAGGGCCAGGGCGATCGAGCCCACCATCGACAGCACGATCCCCGTCGCGCCCATCGCGAACGAGCGGAGCGCCGCGGCTCGGGCGAGGAGCGTCGCGGTGGCGTCGGGCTCCTCTGCGACTGGGGCGGAGTCCGACGGGCGTCGCGCGAGCGCCGCGGCCAAAGCGAGCGGCGCGACGAGCGACATCGCGGTCGCAGCCGAGACCGTCTCGAGAAACAAGCGGTCTGCGAAACCCCACACCGGCATGACCATCGCGTGGACCGACGACGAAAACCACGCCACTCGCGCCGAGCAGAGGACGAACCCGACCACCGACAACAACGACAGCGCCGCAGCGAGCCGGACGCGCGACGCAGTGGCGGCCCGCCACAGCTGCAGGCCCGCAGCGCCACACAAAATCATCGACGCGAACGTCGCCGTGTGCGCGAGCAACGACGAGACGGTCATCATTTGCGCGAAGCGCTCGCCAATCAGAGCGACGCCCCGAGAGAGTATCGCGACCCAGGCGAGCCGCCGCGCCGCGTCGAGGGCCCACGAGCGCGGCGCTTCGAGGGAAGTGTCGCGATAGGGAGTCGCTGTGCGTCCGGGGTGGGTCATCGCAGTTTCGATCGTAGCGCGCTTGCGGGGAAAGACGGCGGATCCGGCTGCGGTTGGCGACACGCGCGCTAGCGCTCGCTCAAACGCCCCGTCGCGCGAAAGTGTTCCCGAAGCTCGGGGCGATCGAGCACGCGGGCTTGGGCCTCGGACACGCCTCCGAGCCCGCCGCACACCTCGAGCACCCGCTCGACGAGGCGCTCTCGATGAACGACCGGAAACCGGATCCCAGCCGCGCCGTAGCTCGGGTATTCCTTTGCGGCATACACGAGCTCCGCGCCGCGCATCACGACGACGGGCACCTCGAGGATCGTCGTGTTCGCTGCCTGGAGTCGCGCGGCGGCCGCGGCGGTGAGCACGAAGCGGGCGCAGCCGGAGGGGTTGCCCTGAACCTCGTAGCGCTCGACGTCCGCGTCTTCGATCGATTGCACGAACTGCCCGTGATCGAGCCTGCGCACGTGAGCGAGCCACGTCGGGTAGTCGTAGACGAACGGCGCGCCGCCTCTGAGAAATCGCAGAGAAAATGCTTGCTGCATCGTCGTCCGTCCCGCGCCACCCCGAGCGCTGTCCGAGCCCGAGGTGTTCTCGGATCGAGCGCCTGTCCTGCAACCCGCAAGCGACGACATCGCAGCCGCAACGAGCACGACCCGCGCGACCCGACGCGCGAGCGCTGAAAGAAACGGGGCTCGCAGCGATCGATCCATCGGTCAGAAGATCATACGCGCGCGAGGACGAGCGCATTCCTCACAGCAATCACACCGATCGTGTGCGAGCCCTGTCGCGCGTGCATTCACGACAGGTGCACTTGGGGCAAACGGCGTCAATCGCCGCGGCGCACGAGGACGGTGACGCCCGCGGGTCCCTGCTCGACGGTGACGCTCGCGGGGCACGCGCCCGCGCTGCCGCCGCGCATGCGCGGGCATCCATCGCGACGCCAGCGCTCGACGAGGGGGACGAGCGCGAGCACGAGCGCGTCCGCTCCCTGGACGTCGCCGCACGCGATTCGCCACTGCAAAACCAGCGGCGCGCGGGCTCCTACGCCCATGGCGCGGTCGAGCGCGACCGAGTCTCCGCGCCACGTCGAGGCCAGCTCGCCCGCGCGCTCCTTTCGGACGATCGCCGCCAGGAGCAGCCGCAGCTCGAGCTCGCCGAGCTCCCGTTGGAGCACGCGCTCGGTGCCCGATCTCGACGGCGCGGGCTCTACCACGACGAGCCCTTCGTCGCCGCGCTCGGGGTGCAGCATCGCGCCCGTTCGCAGCTCGTCCCGCGCGAGCGCGGCGTTGACCGCGGTCCAACCGCCGCGCTCGTAGAGCGCTCCGACCGCGGTCGCTCCCGCTTCGTACGGCAGCTCGATCGCGTCGATGAAATACTTCGGAACGTTGGCCTCCGTGAGCACCTGCGCCCGCTCGGCCCAGCGCGCGATGCGCGGGCGCTGATCCAGCGTTCCGAGCATGCGAGCGCCGCGCTGGCGTGCTTGCCACTCGAGGGTCACCAGCGTGGCGTCTCCCTCGAGCAACGCGAGGCGCACGCTCGCGCGATCGGTCATCGCCGGAGCCGTGTCGTCGACGGCGACGCGCCCATGAAAGTGCTGATCCTGCAGCGCGTGGACGAGCTCGTGAACGACCGTCGCGCGCGCCTCGATGCCAGCGGGACCAGCGCGCGAGAGGCTCCTCGCTTCGACCTCGCTCAACGTGAGGATCCCGTCGCGAGGATCGTAGAAGCCCTGCGCTTCGTTGCCCATCATTCGCGCGAACTCGTCGCGGTCGTTGCCGTCTTCGTCTCGCAGGTGTCCGAGCCCTACCGCGAGCAAATCGTCGCCCTTTGGCGCCTCGCTCTCGACCCCTCGCTCGTCGCGAAAGTGCGCGGCGATCGCGGCCACTGACAGGACCCGAAACGAGACCTCCCGTTGAAAGCGCAGCGCCCGGATCGCCTCGACCTCGCGCGAGAGCGCTCGCACCGACACGCCCAACATGGCGTTGTCGACGATGACCGGCCCGTCTGGCGCGGTCGGCGCTTGCCCCGCGGGGCGTTGCGGAAGCGTGAGATCGCTCGCGCGGCCCGTCACGCAGCCGCTCGCGAGCAAACTCGCGCAGATAGATCCGAGCAACCCGACGCGCATCGACTGCGCCCATTGTGCCACCGCTGCGAAAGATTGCTCGCGAGCGTCGCCGCGATCGACCGACGGTCCATCGACGGCGCACGCTGCGTCGAGCCGTCGGTCTCTCGGTCGTCTTCGCGGCGCTGAGCGCAGTCAACTCGCTCGAAGAAGCCCGCGCGGGTCTACACTAGCGCGATCTGGGACACGCTCGACCGAGTGGCCCAGCGCGCACTGGAGGTCGCCATGTCCGAACAAACACCACCCGTCGAGACCAACTTCGAGCGCAGGATGCGCGAGGCTTCGTGCTCGACGCTGCGACGGAGGCTCGAATCGCCACCTGTCAGGATTTGAACATGCTGCGCACCTGGATCGCGCGCGCGGTAAGCGCTTCGACGCTCGAGGCAGTGCTCGCAGAGTGAACCCACAGAATCAACCGACAACCAGATGCCCCGCGAACCGTCGCCCGAACGCTATCGCCACGAAGGAGACACGACGCTCGTCGAGCTTCACCTTCGATCGGTCGAGCAGCTCTTCGACCTGAAGGACCCAGCGCCGTTTCACGAGCGCGACCTCGACGACGACGCAGTCGCGTACCTGCTGGCCGCGATGGAGGACGTGCGCCGCGAGCCGAAGATCGAGGTTCGCTTCATGTTCGCCAGCGACAAACAACAGTCCAAGCTCCCGCCCGAAGAGCTCGAGTCGTCGATTCGCGCGCACTTCCGCTACGAGCGCGGCCGCGAACAGCGAAAGATCCTCACGACGCGAAGACAGGGGCAGGTCACGTTGCTCATCGCGCTCGTCCTGCTGGCGCTCTCGCTCGGAGCCGCTGCGCAGCTCGAGCGCTACGCCCAGACCCACACCGGGTGGAAGGTCGTCCGCGAGGGGCTCACCATCTTTGGCTGGGTCGTCCTCTGGAATCCCGTCGATGCGCTGCTCTTCGGCTGGATCGCTCCCTGGCAGCGCGCGAGGCTCTTCGAGCGCATCGAGAAGGCCCCCTATCGATTCGAGTGGGGCGTCGCGTTGCCTGAATCTTCCGCCACGCTTGGCAGTACGATCCCGTAGATGTCGAGCATCGCCGCTGAGAAGACTGGACCGTCCGTCTATTGGTACGCGTTCGGCTACTTCGCGGCGTACGCGCCGTACAGCGCGCTCACCAAGGCTCTCTCTTCGGGGCTCATCGGCGACCGGCGCGTCTCGGGTCTCGCGCTCTTGCCGCTCACCACGATGGCCTCCGCGATCGCGATGTTCGGATTGCTCAGCGCCCTCGGCTGGTTTCGCTTCGCGACGCACAGCACCGTGGGACGCTGGTCGTTTCCCCGTCCGGGTCCGTGGACCGCGCTCTCGGGCCTGGCGACCGCCGCGATCATCGTGACCACGACGCTCGCGTACACGTTCGAAGGAGTGAGCATTCCGCTGGTGATGCTGCTCATGCGCGGCGGGGTGCTCTTGATCGCGCCCGTGGTGGACATGATCAGCAAGCGAAAGGTGCGGTGGTTTTCGTACGTCGCCCTCGCGCTGTCGGGCCTCGCCCTGATCGACGCGTTCTTCGCCGGCGGCGCGGGGAGGTTGCCGTTCTGGTGCGCGGTCGACATCGGCGTGTACCTGGCCGCGTATTTCGTGCGCTTGCGCTTCATGAGCCGCCTCGCCAAGAGCGACGATCACCTTCTGCAACGGCGGTACTTCGTCGAAGAGCAGATGGTGGCTGCTCCGACCGCGGTGCTCTCTCTGGTGATGCTCGCGATCATCGGTAAAGGTGAGGCGATGCAGAGCATCCGCGCGGGCTTCACGAGCTTGTGGTCGTCGTCGACGCTCCCGTACGTGCTGCTCGTGGGCGTGCTGTCGCAAGCGACCGGCGTCTTCGGCGGGCTCGTGCTGCTCGACGCGAGGGAGAACACGTTTTGCGTTCCGCTCAACCGCGCGTCGAGCATCCTGGCCGGAGTCGTCGCGGCCCTCGCGTTAGTGACCCTCGGTCAGGGCTTTCCTGCACGGGGAGAATTGATGGGCGCGGGAATGTTGGTCGCCGCGATCGTGCTGCTCTGGGTCGGACCTGTGATCGACAAGCGACGCGCGTCACCGTCGAAGTAGCCCCCTCGCGACGATCGCGGGGTCTTCGTGACGCTCGTCCACTCGCGCGTTCGCCGCGCGCATCGCCGCAGCGTCGATCGTCGAGTCGAGCGCCTCGAGCGCCGCCACCACGTCGGGGCGCTCCCGCGAGAGGCGCGGGCTCACCAGCACCACCGCGTCGTACCGCGGAATCACCGCGCGATCGTCTTCGCACACAACGAGGTCGAACGTCGCGATTCGCCCGTCCGTCGAGAACGCGGTGATCGCGTCGACCTGCGCGCTGCGCGCCGCTTCGTACAAGAGCGCAGGGTCCATGCTCCGCTGCGCGCGAAAGCGAGGCGCATAGGCCTGCTCGATCGCGCGCCACTCGGGCCGCGAGAAGATCTCGTAGTCCCCGCCGATCGTGAGCTCGGAGGACTGTCGAGCGAGGTCGGTGATGGTCCGCAGCCCCCTCTCTCGGGCAAACGCGCGGCGAACGGCGATCGCGTAGGTGTTTTCGAAGCCCAGCGACGCGACGATTCGAACGCCGAAGCGCGCGCGAAGCTCTCGGTCGAGCTCGGCGCGCAACCGTCGCCGGTCGCGCAGGACGTCGGTGCGGCGAAGGACGGAGGTCCAGAGCGTTCCTGTGTAGTCGACGTACGCGTCGATCTGATTGGACCGCAGCGCGTCGAAGACCACCGTCGAACCGAGCGAGTCGAGCACCCTCGCAGTCCCGTTGCCCGTGCGCAGTTCGATCTGCGCCGCGAGCGCCCGAGACAAGATGTACTGCTCGGTGAAGGTCTTGGCGCCGATCGTGATCGTCGCGCTCGAGCCAGCGCGCGCGCGAACGAGCACCGCCGCCGCGCTCGAGGCGATGGCCACCAACAGCACCGCCGCCCCGATCCACATCGAGGCTCGCCGACGAACAAACCCGCGCTCGGCGAGGGCCACCAGCGCATCGAGCGACAGCGCCAGCGCCGCAGACGCGACGCACCCCACGAACACCGATCGGTGATTGCCCGTCTGCAGGCCCGCAAAGATGTAGTCGCCGAGGCTCGTCGCGCCCACGGGTGTCGAGAGCGTCGCGGTGCCCACGGTCCAGACGACCGACGTGCGTACGCCGGCGACGATCAGCGGGGCTGCGAGCGGAAGCTCCACAGAAAAGAGACGCTGACCCGCGGTCATTCCAACGCCGTCGGCGGCTTCGAGCACCGACGGGTCGAGCCCTCTCATGGCAGCCACGGTGTTTCGCAGGATCGGCAGCACTGAGTACACGGTGAGCGCGATCAGGGCCGGCGTGTACCCGATCGCGCGCGCGCCGAGCGCCGCCAACACCGGAACCATGAACGCAAGCAGCGCCAGGCTCGGCACCGTCTGCGCCGCTCCCGACACCGCGCTGATCACCGCCGACGCCCGCGGCCTTCGAGACGACCACACGCCGAGCGGAACAGCCACCACCCCGCCTGCGCACAACGCAGCCAGCGAGAGCGCCACGTGCGCCGCGAGCCGCTCGGGAAGCACCGCGAGCAACGGGTCCATCTACGGCGCCTCTCCGCCCGCGCGCAATCGCCAGCGCAAGAGCTCTGCGTGAGAGAGCGCCGCTTCGACGAGCGACGCGACGTACGGGTCCGCCGGGCGCTCGAAGAGGTCGCGCCCCTGCCCCACTTGCAGCAGCTTTCCCCCAGAGAGAACCGCGACACGATCCGCGACGACCAGCGCCTCGCCGAGGTCGTGGGTGACGAACACTCCCGTAAACCCAAGGGCTCTGTGAAGCGCGACGAAGCGCTCTTGCAGCTGTCCCCGCGTGATCGCGTCGAGCGCTCCAAAGGGCTCGTCGAAGAGCAGCACCGGCGGCTCGGCAGCGAGCGCGCGAGCCACCGCGACCCGCTGCGCCTGACCGCCCGAGAGCTCGTGCGGATACCGCCCTCGAACCGCGGCAGGATCGAGCTCTACCTGCTCGAGCAGCGCGTCGACGCGGCGCGCGATCCGCGCGGGATCCCAGCGCAAGAGCACCGGCGTCGCGGCGATGTTCTCGGCCACCGTCCAATGCGGAAACAGACCCAGCCGCTGAAACACGTAGCCGACTCTTCGTCGCAACGCGTGCGGCTCGATCGTCCGCACGTCGTCACCGTCCACCAACACGCGCCCTTCGTCCGCGTCGAGCAGCCGATTGACGAGCTTGAGCGCCGTGGACTTTCCCGATCCCGAGCCGCCCACCAGCGCGAGTACAGAGCCGCGTTCGACGTCGAGCTCCAACGCGTCGAGCGCAACGCGCGCGCCGAAGCGCTTGAGCGCGCCGCGCCAGGCGATGCTCACCGACCCGCTCCCGAAAGCACCCGCGCGATCCTCGCTCGCGCAGCGGCGCCTGCGTCGAGAAACAGCGGCGCGATTTTCGAGCGCAAATCCTCGGGGATCCGCGCCTGATCGAGCGCCGGCGTCACGAGCTCGTCGAGCGGCGACTGCGCGGGCACCGACGCGGCGAGCGAGCGGCCGCGGGGACCGAGCAGCCCCCGCGCCGCGAGCAGCGACAGCGCCAGGCGCGCCTCTTCGACGCGACCCACACATTCAAATGGCGTGTGCGCTTCGAGCCCGACCAGCGCTCGAAAGTGCCCCTCGTTCTCGGGCGCCTCGAGCAGGTCCTCGCCGAACATCGCGTCGGTCGTCGCGGGGTGCTCCAGGTGCGCGCGCATGCCCAGCCACACGTACGCGCACTTGGCGCAGCGGCGACACCACGGCTTGCGGACGTTGCACGAGTGCGTGAAGCGCACCGAGTCCTCGTCCCGGCGAAGCAGCTCGAAGATCAACACGTCGTGCAGCGGCATCAAGACGCTGAACACCGTCAGGTCGCTGACGAGCTCGCGGCGAACGTACTCGCCCAGCATCGCCTCGGCCTCGAGCGACTTTCCCCACTGGTGGTTGACCTCTTCGCCCGTGCGATCCCAGCGGAGATTGCCGCGGTTGGCGCTCGCCTCGTTGCCGAAGACCATCTGTCCGTACCCGTGCGCGAGCGCGACCGGAATCGCCGCGAACACCGACGATGGCGTCTCGCACGCGGTGATCGTCCGGGCCCCTCGCGCCGCGCCCACGCACTCGATCACCGGGGCCTCGGAGAAGTCATCGAGCACCACCTGACGGTGCCGCCGCACGGGCGCGCACCGATCGAGCAGCGCGTCGAGCAGCGCAAACTGCGGGGCCGTCGCGCCGTACACGCTCGATGCGTAGCCCAGCGTCGCGAAGCGCACCCCCGTCCGCTCGAGGAGCTTGAGCGCGACGAGGCTGTCCTTTCCTCCGCCGCAGAACGCGAGGGCTTCGGTGGGTTCGACCGCGCGTCGAACGGCTCGCACGCGGGCGTCTTCGCTGCTCGTAACGAGCGTCGGAGCCCCCTCGTCGGGCAGGTCGTTTTCGAAGCGCCACTGCGCCCACACGCCGCGATGCACCGCCGCGAAGAGCGCTGCGAGCGCGGGCGTCGCGTGCCGCGCGTACGGCCCGAGGCTCACCGCGTCCGCGCGCAAGCTGGTGATCTTGGCCGCCTCGAAGAGCGCGGTGTGCACGTGCACGCGCTCCATGAAGTCCCGTCCGAACACCCGATCGAGCGCGTCGAGGTCGACGTCGGGATACCAATAGCTCGTCGCAAACGCGTAGCCATCGAAGCGATAGCTCAGCGAGAGCTGGTTGCGCCTCCAACGGACGCGCTCGACCTCGAGGACGGCGCTCATCGCGTGGCCCGCTCGTCGTAGGCGACGCGAAAGCTCGTAAACGCGTACGGATAGCTGCGCCGGTACCAGTTGCGAAAGCTCCGACGCAAAAACACCCGATCGGTCGGCCACGCGCCGCCGAACACGACGTCGTGCTGGCCGTCGAAGAAATCGCTCGAGTAGCCAGGGTACGTCCGCGCCCACGCCTCGAAGCCAGGACGCGGCGCGAACTCCGTGGAGGTCCACTCCCAGCCGTTGCCGATGAGCTCTTCGACGCCGAACGCGCTCGCGCTCTCTGGTGCGCTCCCGACGGGATCGGGACGAGCGCGCGCCCAATCCACGAGCGCGGGGTCCGCCAGCGCGTCGCTGTCGCTTCGCGCGCGGGCGGCGTGATGCAGCTCGGCCTCGGTGGCGAGCCTTCCGCCGCGCGCCGCGCAAAACGCACGAGCCTGCGCGCCGCTCACTTGCACCGGCCACCCGGCGGCCTCGTCCATCGCCACCGGGCCGGACACCGTGCGCACGAGCCACTGGCCTCCGCGAGACACCCAGCTCGCGGGCGCGAGCGACGCCTGAGCGCCCATAGAATACACACCCATATAATCGAGCCAGTCCTGATTTCGCTGGGGCAGGTCGTCGAGCCAGAACCGCTCGACCGACCGCGTCTCCGCTCCGAACTCGTTGTCCCAGCCGAAGTCGAGCTCGTCGAAGCGCGCGCCGAGCACCACCGGTCCCGGCGCGATGTCCACGGCGCGGGCGGCGCGGCCTGCGCCAACGACGTCGGGCGAAGGGGCGCTCGCGCGCGCCACGGCCCCCTCGGGGCACTGCGCGAAGAGGTATTGGAGCGTCTCGTGGTGCATCCGCTCGTGCTCGATCACGAGGGACAACACGCGTCCCTTGTCGCACAGCACGTCGTCGCGCTTCGCGAGCACCGAAGAAACGCGCTCGCGCACGAGCTCGCGCACGCGGTCGCGATACGCGATCACTTCAGCGACCGAAGGCCAGCTCGCGAGCGACACGGCGTCCGACGCGGATTCGGGGTCGATTCCCCGCTCGAAGAGCGTGTCGAGCGCAGCGTCGAGCGGGGGCTCGTCGAGGGCGCCGCGCACGATCTGGTTGTACGCAAACGCCGGGAGGTGACCCAGGTAGAAGAGCAGCGGGTGCCTGAGCGCGATGGGGCGCAGCGAGAAGGCCGCAGGCGAGAGCGTCGCGAAGACCTCGTCCGAGCGCGCCCAGGCCCCTTCGAGGCGCCCGATCCATGAAGCGCGCGCGCCGCTCATGCGCGCTTCCAACAGTGCGCGAGCGCGAAGAGCCCTTCGCGATCGGCGTGCCACGCGCGCACCAAGAGCCCCGCTCCCGCCAGCGCGCGCTCGAGCGAGCGCCTCGTAAATTTGCAGGAAATCTCCGTACGAATCTCGTCTCCGACCGCGAAGCGCCGTCGCCACTCGATCTCGGGGATCGACGCGACGCTGGCGCGCGTCGCGCGCAGTCGCATCTCGATCCACTGGCGCTCGTCGTCGTAGAACGCGCGGTGCTCGAAGGCGCCCTCGTCGAAGTCCGCGCCGAAGCGCTGATTGACGACCCTCAGCGCGTTCTTGTTGAAGTCAGCCGTCACGCCCGCGTCGTCGTTGTACGCGCGCTCGAGCCGCGCGCGGTCCTTGACGAGGTCGACGCCCACCAGAAACGAGTCGCTCGGGCGCATCGACGCAGCGAGGGTCGCGAAGAACGCGCGACGCGCGTCGGGATAGAGGTTTCCCACGGTCCCCGCGAAGAAGACCGTCATGCACGGGCTCGGCGCGAGCACCCGGCGAAGGTCCTTCGAGAAGTCGCCGACCACGCCCTCGAAGGCGCACCGCGGGTAGCGCTCGCCCAGCGTTCGAACAGACGCCGCGAGGAAGCTCTCGTTGACGTCGAGCATCACGCAACGCCCTCCGTCGTCGCGCTGAGACCAGGCGTCGAGCAGCAGCCGAATCTTGCGCCCCGCGCCGGACCCGAGCTCGACCAGCGAAACCGCCGCGGCGTCGCGCATGATTTCTTCTCCGCGGTCCGCGAGGATCGAGTGCTCGGCGCGCGTCTGGTAGTACTCCTCGAGCTCCGTGATCTGCTCGAACAGGGCGCTGCCGCGGTCGTCGTAGAAATACCGCGCGTCGAGCTCTGGAAGCGGTCGCGACAGCGTGTCCCGCAGCGTCGATAGCTCTTCTCGGCGGGCCCGATCGCTGTCGGATGCGCTCATGCGCGGACTATACGAGGCGTCAGCAAGAGTTGTTTCAAACAATCCCGCGGCCGTCACAGTGACGAAACGCCAACTGAACCGTCCCGTTGTCTTCGAACGTTCGCGCCAATTGAAGCGCGCTCAGCCCCACGCGGCCTTCACCGCGTCCGCGGCCTTCTCGACGAAGTCCTTCTGGACGCGATCGAGAACGCCGGCCTGCTCGGCCAGCACCGGCTCGACTCGGGGCGAGAGCTGCGCGAGCGCGAGCGCGAGGCCCTCGGCGTTGGCGCGCATCGTTCCGGCCTTCGGCGCAGGCCCGCCCGAGCGCTGCACGAGCACCTGCCGCGCAGGGTCCACGAAGATGCGATCGACCTGCGAGAGCGACTCTTCGAGCGGAGCGAGCGTGCGCTCGATGTACTGCGCGACGCCCTGCTGCCTGCGCGCGCTGAGCTGACGAAGGGCCTCCTGCTGCGCGACGTTGCTCGCCTTGCGCGCCTGCTCGAGCGCGCCTCGAAGCCGCTCGCGCTCGGCGGTCCACTGCCGACCTTGCGCCGCGACGCGCTCGAGCTCGAGCTGTCCGCTGCGGTGCTGGCTCGTGAGCGTCTCGATGCGAGCGCGGGTCTCGTTGCGCGCGTTCCACACGCCAGCGAGGTACTCGTCCGCTTGCTGGACGCTGAGCCTGCGCGCGGGGCGCTGGGTGCCGAGCGCCTTCTCGATGTCGACGAGCTCGGCGCGCGCCGCGTCCGTGCGCGATTGCGCGTCGGCGACCGCGCGATCCAAGAGCGCGACTTGGGTCTTTTCGCCCGCGAGCCGCGTCGAGACCGCCCCGAGCTGCGCTTCGCTCTCGGCGAGCACGCGACGTCGCTGCGCGAGGGCCTCTTTGCGCTCGCGAGACTCTTCGTCGAGCTCTTCGACCTTTCGTCGCCACTCTTCCTTTCCGAAGAGCGCCGGAGGGTTGTCCTTGGTCTCTTGCAGCTTGGCCTGCGCCGCGGCTGCTTCTTGCTCTTTGACCGCGACGTCCGCGCGCAACTGCTGCACGCCGCCGTCGAGCTGCTGCTGCTGCAGCGTCAGCTGCGCCACGAGCGTCGCCCGCGCGTTGCGCTGCTGCGCGTGACCGTCGAGCGCTTGCGCGAGCTGGTCGAGCTCGTCGCTCTTGGTCGCCCACCGCACGAGGTTCTTGGCGACCTCGACCTCGGTCTTGAGCTCTTCTTCCCGCGAAATCCCCGCGAGCTTGTCTTGCTCGCGCTTGCGCTGCGCGAGGTTGCCCTCTTCGACGCCGCGCACGATCGCTTGGATCTGCGCCTCGGCCTGCTCGAGCTGCGCGCGAAGCGCGGCGACCGTCGGGGTCTCGTCGGGCGGCGGCGTCAGAAGGTCGCCCGGCAGCGACTCTGCGAACGGCAAGATGTCCGGCCACGAAGAGGGCGTGTCGACCTGCGCGACGGCGCAGAGATCCTGCAGCGAGCGGCGCAGATAGGGCAGCGCCTTGGTGTACAGCCCCTGCAGGCGCCGCACGTACTCTTGGTAGTTAGCGTTCGCTGAGTCGAGCGACGCGACGTCGGGCCGGGCGACGCCGTGCACGGCCTCGAGGACCTTGGCGCACTGCTCGCGCAGCGCGACGGCGACGGGCTCGAACGGCTCGAGGCGCTTCTTGCGGTCGCGCTCTTGCTCGGCCAGCTCTTGCTGCGAAAGCCCCTCGGCGAGCCGCGTCGCGCCCGACGGAACCTTCGACAACGCCGACAGCCACGCGCGCTGCGCTTCGACGTCGCCCTGCGCGCGCTTGACCAGCTCTGCCACCGCGCGGACGTTGCTGTCGTCTTCGCCCTGAAACGTGAAGCGACCGATCACTTCGTACACGTCGGTCAGGCCCGAGAGCGTCGCTGCGTCGCTCGGTCGCCAGAGGTTCTGGGTCGAGAGGCTGTTGTGCACCGCGTCCGCGCGCGCTCCGTACCACGCGCCTTCGTCGTTGGCGGCGGTGAGCACGTCCGAGTACGGATGCACCGTGTCGAGCACGTCCTTGCGGGTCCGCGCGAGGGCGGCGTGCACCTCGTCGAGCTGCGAGAGCACGGTCAGATAGAACCGTACATACGCGTGAATTGGGTCGTTTACCGCGGTCATCGTCAGCTCACTTGATTTTCGAATACTTTTTCAAGACCGACGGAGATCGTCGCTCTCCGCGGGCGGGTTGAACAGCTCTTCGAGCGCGCGGATGTCTTCGCGCGAGCGACGCTCGTCCTGGTCGAGCGTCGAGAAGCGCGCGGGCCAGATGCGCGTGCACTCGCTGCGCGCCCAGCGCCGGAGGGACTGCTCGCCCTCGGAGTCGAGCCACGAGTCGTTGACCGTTCGCACGGCCTCTTCGTGGTACTTCTGCAGCCCTCGGGGGTGCCTCGCGAGCGCGTCGAGGAAGTTGCAGATGCGATCGACGTCCGCGCGCACGCGGTTGACCATGCGAGACCAGTCGCGCTGACCCACCGAAGGGATGGGCGGCGGCTCTTCTTTTGCGGCCTTGTTCTGCGCGGGGGCAGCAGGATTCGCCGTAGGAAACCCAGCGGGCGCGCCCTTGTTCGTGAACACCGCCGGCCCCGACGGAAAGCCCGCGGCGCCGCCGCTGCCGGGAAAGCTCCCGCTCCCTACGCCCGGAACGCTGCCCGAAGGCGGAGGCCCGAAGCTCGCCGCGCCCGCCGTGACGCCGGTGACCTTGTCCGCGATCGACAGTCCAAAGAACTGCTCGAGCCCTTGCAGCTCGCGCTCGCGGATCTCGCGGTCGCCCTCGTCCGTCGCGTCCAGGATGTCGATGATCTGCCGCGCGAAGTAGCGCGCGAGCACCTCGAAGGCGACGTCCGCGCGCGCGAGCTCTCGGTTCTGGTAGCGCAAGACGCTCTCGGAGACGTGGCCCGAGCGCCCCATGCGCTCGATGCGCTCGAGCATGCTCTGACCGCCCGGCAAGAGCATCTCGAGCTTTCCGCCGTCGTAGCTGGCGTGCAGAAACATCTCTTGGAGCATGCGCTCGATGCTCTCTCGCGCGCTCGAGCGAAAGTCCTCGCCGAGCCCCGCGATCTTCGCCGCGGTGCGCTCGCGCATGCGGTTTCGGAGCTGGATCTCGACGGCGGTCTCGTTCATCAAGCCGGGCGACGGCATCTGGCGTCGGATGGCCTCGGCCTCTTCGGGCGTGAGCTTTCCGTAGAGGTCCTTGCGGATCTCGTCGATGCGGTTGCTCGCGCGCGCGGCGCGGGCGTTGCGCTGCTGTTCGCTCAGCTCGTAGTCGAGAAACGAGCTGAGTCTTGATTTGATGGACGGCAAGAGCCCGCGGGGCGACTCGCCGGCGATCACGTGGTTCCACAGCTGGTCGAACTGCTGCTCCTTGCGCCGCTCGAACTCCGACGGGTTGAGGGAGTCCTTCACGGTGATGAGCGTGCTCTTCAGCTGCGTCTCGATCTCCGTAAACTCCTGGCGAAACTGCGACATCACGCGCTGATCGATCGCCTCGAGGTCCGTCGCGAGGTACTGCGCCACCGCGGCTTGCAGCTTGTCGAGGCCCGTCACGGGCCGCGTCTCGCCGAAGAAATCCTGGATCTGCTTGGCCACGGGGTGCTTGTGGTCGACGCCCTGGTGCGCCCACACCTTCGAGTACGGAAACACCCGCTCGATGCCCTCGATGCGAAAGTTGCGCGCCGCGAGGGCCCAGTGCCAGTTGCCCGTCTCATCGGGCTTGTCGAAGATGTCGACCTTGGTGAGCACCACGAAGACGCGCTCGCGCAAGGCCACGCTTCGATCCGCGCTCTGCATCGTGCGCAAGAGCTCGATCTCCTGCTGAACGAGCGACGGACGCGTGATGTCCTTGACGAAGATGGTCACGTCCACCTCGTCTTCGAGCGCCTCTTGCGTGTCGCGTCGCGCCTTGTCGCTCGGCGCGTCGATGCCTGGCAGGTCCATGAGCACCACGCCGGGCATCGCGCCGGTGACGGGCACCTGAACGGTCACGGTCTCGACGGCGCGCACGCCCTGATAGGGGCGATTGTTTCGCGTGTCCTTCAGCGCGATGAACGGACGGATCTTCTCGGCGAGCTCGTCGAGCGTCGCGGCGGTGATGACCTCGTCGGCCTTGTTCAAGCGGGCCTTGATGTCCTTGAGCGACGCCGCGATCTCTTTGAGCTCGGAGATCGCCGCGAGGTCGCGCTTGGAAGCGCGATCGGGATCGTCGACCTCGTAGCCTTTGCGCTGGGCGTAGCTCGTGCGCAAACGGGCGAGCTCTGCGTCGTCGAGCCCCTCCCAACGCGAGACGCTCCCGGGATCGAGCGCGTCGAAATAGCTGGCGATTCGCTGCTCGAACGCGGCCTTCGGGTAGTACTTCACCACGGCCGAGTAGCGGTTGGCCTCGCCCGGCTCGACCACGGTCGTCGACCACGTGCAGCGCTCGGCCTCGCTGGGCAGCAGCCGCTCGCTCTGGAGCCAGGCCGACAGAAACGCGGACTTGCCCTGTTTTTCGAGGCCTACGACGCCGATCTTCACGACGCCCTTTGCGAGCCTTCGGTGACGATCTGCGACGCGGGTCTGCAGGTCCTCCATCTTGCTTCGCAGCGTGGAGAGCGTTCGAGACGCGTCAGAATCCGCGGGAAAGTATCCTGCGAATCGATCGGTTAGCTGTCGAAACCGAAGCAGCTTGTCGTGAACGCTCTTGAGGTCTTGGGCGCGTCGCTTGCGCGAGTCGGGGCTCCACATCGTTGGCTGCGCGGAGCGTCGCGCGCCGATGCCCCCCGGGTCAACGACGCACGGACTTGTTCGCCGAACCCGTGGCGGCAGTGGCGCCCTGGCACGCCAGGAGCCGCTCGCTGGTGATGTCGACGACCTCGTTGGCGCAGACGTGCACGTCACGCACGATGCACTCGTCGCTGTCCGAGTCGATGAGCTTCAGATCGTAGTTCGCGCAGGGGATGCCAGTGAGCGTAAACGTGGCGCCCGTCGCGATCACGTTGACGCCGAGCTGGTCGGGGCCCCAGGTGTTCTGCGACACGGGCGACATGTAGAGATTTCGGATGGTCCAGTTCGAGCTGTTGCGAAACGTGATGGCCGAGTCGCTGGACGCCACGGCCGTGCCGCCCGAGCTTCCGCCGGTCGCGCCGGTGGTCGTGGTGGTGGCCGCGCCGCCGCCACATCCGATGAGGGCCGAGAACAGAACAACGAGTGCAGATCGCTTCATTTGACTTTTGATCCTTTGGATTTGTGGGTGACGTCGATCCAGCCGACAGGCGTTTGTCGTCGCCCTTGTTTGTAGAGTCAACGAGAGATTGCCGACCGGTCGGTCTGACCCGACTGACATTTCACGCCCTTGTGCGAGCTGTCGCTCAGCGGTCGAACGGGTAGCAGCTCACCGCGACGCGACGACCATCGGGGTCTCGCGCATAGAGCGTGAACTCGGTCTCCGCTTCGATCGGCGCGAGTCGACGGCGAAATTCGTCGCGCATCGCCCGGTCGATCGAGAAGGCGACGAGCTCCATCGAAGTCGACAGAACCCCTGGCTCACCCTCGGATCGGCGCTCGACCATGAGGACGACGCCCTCGACGTCGAGCCAGATCGACCGCAGCGCGCCGTGGTCATCGAGCTTGCGCGCCATTTCACCGAGCCCCAGCGCGTCGCGGTAGTACCGAGCCGTTCGCTCGACGTCGTTGGTGCGCAGCGCGAGGTGATGGAGGCGCAAGGTCAGCCCTCGTCGCCGCTGCGATCGTCGCTCGATGTGCGAATTCGGCAGCGGATCTCGAGCACCCGCGGCGTCCCCTCGCGCAGCGGGAAGTTGAACTCGACGTCGTCGCACCGAAGCGTCCGCCGCGGCTGATCGATCTCGAACCGATAGCGCCCCGGCTGCGGCGGGCCGATCTCGAGGCACACGCCTCGCTGGCGATCGAGCACTTCGCGGCGCTCGAGGCCGTCCCACTGGTACTCGATGGCCTCGCCCGGCGCGAGCTCTCGACGCTCTGGCTGCCCGAGGCCTCCGTAGCCCGCTCCTCCGTCGTCCGCGCAGAGCGGCATCTGTCCCACCGGAAAGAACTTCACCGGGTCGCTGTCGCGCCCGCCGTCCTCACGAGACCTGCGCGAGCGAAGCTTGCGCGTGTGAATCATCTCGTTGATATCCGGGTTCGTGAAGAAGGGAACAGGCCTCGACGCCGCGTTGACGATCCGCAACGTGAGCGCCACAGGGCCCGTCGGAGCCGTCTGCGAATCGCCTGTGTCTTCTGGCAGAGCTCCGGTGTCCGCGGGGACCGCGCTCGCGTCATCGTGGGCGACGGTCACGTCGGCCGGAGGAGGCGCGCCCTGGTCCGGCCGCGATTCAGGCTTCTTGCAGGCAGCGAGCGAGCACAGAATCAGCGCGCACGAGAGCGAGACGCTCCCCGAGGGAGAAATCGAACGGGCAGTGAGCATCACCAACGGTCGCCGCGTTACCACGTTCTGGCATCGACGCACAGAAGAGCGACCAAGGCTCCTTGCCAGATAGTTGCAAAGCGCTACAAACTACTTCGCCGTGGACAATCGACCGCAGAGAAAGGCGCTTTCGCGCGCGATGTGGGGTGACCGACGCTCGGCGCGCGTGCTGGACGCGGGCGGCGCGCTGCTCGAGGGACGGACCCTCGTCGACGCTCGGGCGACGCTCGAACAATTCGGGGCGGTGCACGTAAAGCGCACGGGGATCGCGGACCTCGCGGGGGCACGAGAGGCGCTCGAGGGGCTGGGGTTTGGCGAAGCAGAGCGCTTCGTGCTCGGCGGACGGACGAGCGCGTCGTGGCAGAACAAGTGGGTCGAGCCGGGGCTGCGACGGCTCGACTTCTATCCGCCCGACCTGTGGCTTCTGCCCAACAACGAGGTGCAGTACCAGCGCTGCTCTCCGCGGTGGGTGCTCTTCTACTGCCATCGCGCGCCCATGGTGGGAGGCAGGACCTTCGTTCACAGCGCGGACGAAGTGCTCCGCAGCCTGCGTCGAGACGGCGCGATGGGCACGGCGCTCGCGGACAAGATCGTCCGCAAGGGACTGATGATCGAAACGGGATTTCTCGATCGAAACGACCCTCGCAAGGCAGAGAACTACTTTCAGTCGTGGCAAGAGCGCTTTCAGACCGACGACCCGGACGCAGCCCTCGCGCGCGCTCGCGCGGCGCGAGACGACTACGATCAGTGCTGGTTTCGCGAAGAAGAGCTCCTCGGAGAGCACGGCGTGAAGCTCCGCACGCTCATGACCAGGATCACGCTGACGGCCTTGTTCGATGACGAGCGCGACGGCGCGCGCTACCTGCGATTTCCCCGCCTGGCGCTCGATGCGCCGTGCGCGAAGAACGGGTATCGACGCTTTCCGCTCGGCGACGGCGAAGAGCTCGACCCGCGCGAAGCGTCCCTGCTGCTTCGGGTCTATGACGAGACGCGAGAGGGCGTCGAATGGACCGACGGCGACCTCGTGCTCTTCGACAACCTGCGCTACGGACACTCTCGCGAGAGCTTCGAGGGCGAGCGCGAGGTGTACGTCGCGATGGCCGGCGAGCTCTGGGACCCGCGCGAAAAGAGACCCGAGCGAACACAGCGCGCGCCGTCGCACGCCGCCGAGCGAGCGCGCTTCGCCCCGGGACCGTCGGGCGCTCGTTACGCGCTCAGCGCGCAGAGCACCGACCGCGAGACGCGCCTCGCAGCGCGGACGTTCGACTGCCGTGGCGCGATCGACGACGAGACCGCCGCGACGATCCGCGAGGAGTTTCGCAAGCACGGCGCGCTTCACCTCCGTCGGACGGGGCTCGGCGCGGACGACGCCGCGGCCCTCGATGAGCGGACGCTCTCGCTGCTCGGGTTCGGCGGCGAGCACACGTTTTCATGGGGCGGGATGAACAGCGGGCGGACGACGCGCAAGGCGCTCTCGCGCGAGCTGCGCGCGACCGACGAGTACCCCAGTCACTTGTGGCTCCTGCCCCACAACGAGGTGCTCTACCAGCGCACGATGCCGTCGCGGCTGCTCTTCTACTCGCCGCGCGCCTGCGAAATCACCCAGGGAGGACGCACCTTCGTGCACTCGGCGCGCGAGCTCGAGCGGTGGCTCCTCACCGAGGGACGCCGCGGGCGAGCGCTCGTCTCGCGGCTGCGCGCGGTGGGCCAGCGCATCGAGATGGGCTTCCTCGACGAGCGCCACCCGGCCAAGCGCAAGAACTACTTTCGCTCGTGGCAAGACCGATTCGAGACCGACTCGCGCTCGGTGGCCGAAGAGCGCTGCCGCGCCAGCGCACACCAGTTCGACGAGTGCTGGTGGAAGGAAGAAGCCTCGATCGACGGAGAAGCGCGCTTCACGTTGATGACCCGAGTGACCGTTCCGGGCTTCTATCGAGAGCCCGAGACCGGCGAAGAGTGGCTCTTCTTTCCGAGGATCTCGCTCGATCCACCGGCCATCGAAAACGGCCACCGCCGCTATCCATGGGGCGACGGAAGCGAGCTGTCGGACGACGAGGTCACGCTGCTGTTGCACGGGTTTCTCGCGACGCGAGAGGGCGTGCACTACGAGGCCGGCGACGTGCTCATCGTGGACAACGTCCGCTTCGGCCACTCGCGAGAGTCCTTCGACGGGCCGCGCTCGATCGGCGTCGCGATGGCAGGATCGTTCTCGACCACGCACATGCTCGCTTCTTCGAGCGCCGCGCAGGGAGGCCCTACGTGATGGCGGCACGAGTCAGCGCCATGCCGCTCGCGAGCGAAGAGCGCTTTCGCCCCAATCAGTTTCGGCACGCCGCGTCGATCACGACGCCCGGCGCGTATCGAGACGGACGGTGGCACACCTTCGAGCCCAAAGCCCCCGTCGAGCGCACGCTGCTCGGCCGCGTCTTTCGTCTACGCCCGGGGCTGACCTTTACGCCCTACGCCAACCCCACGGCGTGCAACGCGCACTGCTCGTTCTGCTCCGAAGAGCTCCTGCGCATCGACGCCGATCGGCTCACGGCGAAGCGCACCATCGTCGACTACGACCGATACTTCGCAGCGCTCGACCGCGCCTGGCGCGAGCTCGCGGGCTTCACGATGGGCCTCTCTCTCAGCGGACTCGAGGCTACGTCCGAGCCCGAGTGGCTCTTGCGATTGATCGACTTGATGAGCGCGCACCCCGAGCTCTTCGCCGAGCGCGTGCTCTACAGCAACGGCTCCGGCCTCGCGACGGACCGGCGGCTGGTCACGGCTCTCGGACGCGGTCGCTTCGATCGCGTCGAGCTCTCTCGCGCCCACTTCGACGAGAAGCGCAATCACAGGATCATGCGCTTCGACCTCGCGCAGCCAATCCGACGGCGAGCGGTCTTCGAAGAGACCGTCGGAGCGCTGCGCGAGTCGGGTCTCGAGGTTCGCCTCGTGTGCATCCTCAATGACGAAGGGGTCTCGACGATCGACGAGGTCGAGCGCTTCCTCGACGACGCCGCGCGGCTCGGCGTCGAGCGCGTCGTGTTTCGCGAGCTGAGCGCGCTCGGCGAGATCTACCGCGAAAACCGCGAGACCCGATGGATCGCCAGGCACAGGGCCTCCGTTCGCGCGCTGATGGAGCGCGTGCTGCCGACGGAGCGCGGCGCGGCCGAAGTCGAAAACGTGTGCCGCGATGGCTGGGCGCTCGAGGGCGTGACGGCGGGCTATTACTATTACAACGAGGTGTATCGCCGCGGCGCGATCGAGGTGGTGCTCGAAGGGTCGAGCTACGTCGCCCACCGAGACGCGGTCGAGTCCGGCGTGCTGCAGAAGCTCGTGTTTCACTCGAGCATGGAGCTCTGCGGCGATTGGGTTCCCAACGCGCAGGTGATCGGCTGCTATGGCTGATCCGTTCGACCTGCTTCGCGCGCTCGCGGCCCTGGGCGTCCCCTTCGCGCTCTATGGAACGTCGGGGCTCGCGCTCTTGCACCCGCACGTCCGCCGCGCGTTGCCCGACGCCGAGCGGGACCTCGACATCGTGCTCGTCCCTGGGATCGAACACCTGCGAGCCGTCGTCCGATTCGCCGAAGCCCACAGTGCCGCGGTGACGTGCTGGGGGACGCCCTTCGATCACTCGTGGACCGAGCGAGAGCTCGCGGGCAAGTACTATGTTCGCGCGGTGTTTTCTGGGCCCGAATGGGAGACCCAGCTCGACGTGACCTTCGAGTGCGACTGGCTCGATTCGCGCGAAGCGATCGCGCGAGCGACGGTCATCGAGGGCGTCCCCGTGCTCTGCGAAGAGGACCTCTGGTTCTCGAAGCTCACCAAGAACGCAGAGGGCGGACAGAAGCTCGCCGCGCGGCTCGCGCTGACGATCCCAGCGGACGCGTTGGCGAGGCTCGCGTCGATCCGCCCGTGACCGAGCGCGTCGATCGACGCAACTATCGGTCCCGCCGATAGTGACTCGGACCATACGAGTTCTCACCGATAGACTTCGTCGCTATCCATCAGCGTGGCGATGACCCAAGAGCGTAAACACAACCCGGAGAGATGCACGCTTCGCGACCTTCTCGATTGCGCGCTGGTCGTCCTCTTTCTGTTGTTCATGCCGGTGACCTTTCCCGTCACCGTGCTCTACCGCCGCGTCAGCAAGCGACGCCGGTACAGTAAGGGCGCCGCCGTCGCCTTCATGCTCTGGGTCTTCACGAGCGCGCTCTGGCTGTTGGCGCTCGCGATCTACCTGCGGCGACGATGATGAACGCCGATCGGCGCTCGAAGCACGGCTCTCCAAAGAGGCGCAGTGTCGAACATGCGCCACGATGCGATACCGTGCGTCGCGATGAACATCACGCGCACGATCCTCTTTGTGCAGTCGCTCGCCCTGCTCGGAGCCGGATGCCGCAGCGGTCGCCCGACGATGCCTCAGCGAACCAGCGAGGACAGCGGGGTCATCGAGGACACCGGCGTCGCGACAGAGCCCGAAGACAGCGGCGTCGCGCTCGTAGACACTGGCGTCGACACCATGGGGCTGCGCAGCGACCTGTGTCCCGAGGCTCAGCCGCAAGAGAGAGCGCCGTGTGTCGAGCGCAAGTACTGCATCTACCCGCAAGGCGCGATGCAAGGGACGTCCTGTCGCTGTCTGCTCGGCGACGAAGCGCGGCAGCAAAACCAAGCATCCAACGAGTGGCGCTGCGGGCCCTATCAGTTCGTGGGCGTCGGACCGCTCGCGCCGCCCGAGCTCGACGGCTGAGCGCGTCCCGTGCTCGATGACGCACAGCGACACGGCTACACCGTACGCTTCGAAATCCTGCAGGGCCGCGAGGGATCGCGGATTACCCTCTTGTTTCCGGCGTGTCGTCGGTGCGAACGTCGCGCCCAGCGTCCCTCCTGATGAGCACGAACGTCACACGTTTTCGAGAGCGATGCCGTTGCCACGGCGTCTCGTCCAGCTACGCGTTTCCCGTCGATCCCGGCGCTGGACCGCGACCCTTCAAGCTGCCCGGCGACCCCGAGCGCTTCGGCCGCCCGCGCGCTTTCGACGTCGAGCAGCTCACCGTCGAGCTGTCGTTCGACCTCGCTGTGCATGCGGTCGACGCGACCGCGACGCTCACGGTGGCCCGAAAGAATCCTAGCGCCGAGACGCTCGTGCTCGACGCCGTGGGCTTTCTGCTGCACGGGGTCACCGACGGCGACGGCCGCGCGCTCGAGCACCGCTACGACGGCGATCAGCTCCACGTGACGCTGGCCAAAGGAGCTGTGGGCGCCCGGTGCGTCGTGCGCGTTCGCTACCGAGCCGTGCCGCAGCGCGGGCTGTACTTCATGGGCCCGGCAGAGCATCGGCCCGCTCGTCCGTGGCAGGTCTGGAGCCAGTGCCAGGACGAAGACGCGCGCTACTGGATCCCGTGCCACGACTTTCCCAACGTGCGCATGAGCACGGAGTTCATCGTGCACGCGCCCGAGGGCTGGCACGTGCTCTCCAACGGGACGCTCGTCTCCCGCGCCCCCGTTGAGGGAAAGCACGGGATGAACCCCGCGCTCATCGGCGCCACCGGCCCCGGCCTCGAGCGCTGGCACTGGCAGCAGCGCGAGCCGCACGTCGCGTACCTGATGACCCTCGTCGCGGGACGGTTCAACGAGATCGTCGCGGACATGCCGTCGCTCAGCGTTCGCTACTACGTAGACCCCGGGCGCGAAGAGGACGGCAAGCGCTCGTTCGGTCGCACGCCCGAGATGATCGCGCATTTCGAAACGCTGTTCGGCGTGAAGTTTCCCTGGGCAAAGTACCACCAGATCGCGGTGCACGACTTCACCTTCGGCGGCATGGAGAACACGTCGGCCACGACGATGACGGACCGCATCTTGCTCGACGCCCGCGCGGCGCTCGACAACACCGCGGACGACATCGTCGCGCACGAGCTCGCGCACCAGTGGTTCGGCGACCTCGTGACGTGTCGAGACTGGTCGCACGCCTGGCTCAACGAAGGCTTCGCGACGTTCTGCGAAAACCTCGACGCCGAGAAGAAGCACGGCTGGGACGAGTACCGCTACTCGCTCGAAGAGCACGCGCACGGCTACCTCTCGGAGGACGGCGGCCGCTATCGACGCCCCATCGTGTGCTCGACGTACAACAACCCGATCGACCTGTTCGACCGGCATTTGTACGAAAAGGGCGGCTGGGTCCTGCACATGCTGCGGTGCGAGCTGGGCGACGAGCAGTTCTTCGCCGGCGTTCGTCGCTACCTCGAGAAGCACCGCGGCTCCATCGTCGAGACGCGAGACCTGCTCCGCGCGATGGAAGAAGAGTCCGGCCGCTCGCTCGAAGGCTTCTTCGATCAGTGGGTGTATCGCGCCGGACACCCAGAGATGGACGTCAAGGCCTCGCACGATCGCGACAGCGGGCTGCTCACGGTCCGCGTGAAGCAGAAGCAGACCGTCGACGCAGTCACGCCGTTGTTTCGCTTCGCGCTCGACGTGACGGTCGTGCACGGGCGAGACGAGCAGACCCACAGCCTCGATGTGTCCGGCGCCGAGCACGTGTTCGTGCTTCCCTGCAAAAAGGCCCCTGATCGTGTCAGCGTCGACCCGCGCGGAACGCTGCTCGCGACCTGGTCGTTCGACCTCCCGCGAGACTGGCTGCTCGACGCGCTGAAGAACGACGGCAGCTCCGTCGTTCGCTTTCGAGCGGCGCAGGCGCTGTCCAAGCGCGACGAGCCCACGGCGGTCGATGCGCTCGCGGCCGCCGTGCGCGGCGATGAATTCTGGGGCGTCTCCGTCGAGGCCGCCGCCGCCCTCGGCGCGATGGGCTCGAGGCGCGCGTACGAAGCGCTCGCGACGCTCGTCGACGTGGCCCACCCGAAGGTCCGCCGCGCGGTCGTCGCGGCGCTCGGCGAGTTCAAGAGCGACGCGGCCGCAGAGCTGCTCGCCAAGAAGCTCGACGCTGGCGACGCGAGCGTCCTGGTCGAGGCCGAGCTCGCTCGCAGCGCCGGGCGCACCCGCAAGCGCGAGCGCGTGTGGGGCTCGCTCGTCACCGCGCTGGGCCGCGACTCGTGGCGCGACGTCGTGCGCTCGGGCGCGATCGACGGCTTCGCGCGGCTCCGCGCCAAGGAGGCCATCTCGCTGATCGAGCCGTACTCGTCGCGATCGGCGTCGCTCGGGACGCGCCGCACGGCCGTCGCCGCGATGGCTGAGCTCGGCCACAAAGACCGCTCCGTCCGCGAGAAGCTCGAGGCCCTGATCGACCTCAACGATCCATACTTCACGCCCGAGCTGTTTCGCTCGCTCGTGCGGCTCGGCGACAGCGACGCGCTCGGCGCGATCGAGCGAGCCGTCGCGCAGACGATCGACGGGCGCGTGCAGCGACACGGACGCGAAGCCTCCCGCGCGCTGCGCGGAGAGGGCGGCGCCTCCGACGAGCTGCGCCGCTTGCGAGACCAGCTCGAGCAGGTCGAGCAGCGGGCCAGGGCGCTCGAGGACGCGATGGCGACGCTCGAGGCGAAGGTCGCTCCCAAGAAGCCCGCGAAGGGCGCGAAGAAGGCCGCTCGAAAGAAGGCCGCGAGCCCGGCGAAGAAGAGCGCGCGGCGCTGATCGCCGAGTGGCGATACACTCGCGGCGTCGGCGAACCACAGAGAGGGTGTGCGATGGCGAACGTTATGGCGATCGTGAGCAAGGCGGTCTTCGACAAGATGCTCGGCAAGACCAAGCCGAAGCTCGGCGATGTGCTAGCGACCAATCAATACGTCAGCAACAACCCCAGGCTCGAGTCGGTCAAGGGCGGCGGGGCGCTGTTTCTGGTGACCGTTCGTCCTCCCAACGAGGACCTCTGGCTGGTCGCGATCCTCGAGTCCCCGAAGCACAACGGGACCGCGTGGGTCTCCGCTGCCAACAGCACGCCGATGACCGACCTCGGCAAGGTCAAGGACAAGCTCAAGTTCGACTCGGGCAACGGGATCCAAGCGAAGGCCGGCGCGCTCGGGATGTCCCTGCAGACTCCGCGCGTGCTCACGGACGGCGACGTCGCGCTCTTGCGCGCGGCCTCCGGCGGAGCCGCGAAGCCCGACGCGAAGGCGGCCGAAAATGCGCCCACCAATTCAAAAGACCAGGCAAAAACCAAGGCAGTTTCGATCGACCCGTGGCGTTGGCGCGCTCCGCGCTCGCGACGCGAGGCGCTGTCGCTGGCGTTTTGGACGGCGCTCAACCCGACGGAGCAAGAGCGGCACGCGCGCGCGATCGAGCGCGCGTCGAACGGCGCTGTTCGGTACGTGCGCGGGCACGCCTTTGGCGGCCCAACGATCCCGCTGTTTGTTCATCGTGCGACCGGGATGCCGATGCACCTCGTGCCGGGCGGCTCTTTCGCGATGGGTCTGTCGCCGAGGCAAACAGAGCTGCTCTCGAAGCTCGACGGCGGCGGTTCGATCGCGGATGACGACGCGCTTCGCGCATCGGGGCCGATCGAGGTCGCGCCGTTTCTGCTCGCCGCTCGACCGATGAGCGCCGAAGGAATGATGGCGCTGCTCACCGGCGAGAGCGCGGACGCGAGCTCAGCGCAGGCGATTCGCCGCTCGAACACCGGCAAGTACGCCGCGCTGTTGGCCGAGAGCTCCATGGCGCGCGCGGCCTCCTCGCGGCTCGCTGTCATCGAAGCAGCGCTCGACAGCGCGGGGCTTCGCCTGCCGTCGGAGGCCGAGTGGGAGTGGGCGGCGCGCGGAGGCGGCGACGCGCTGTTTGTGTCGGGGTCGGACGAGCTCCCCACCGCAGCGAAGACCGCGACGAATCGACTGGGACTCGCGAGGATGGCCGAAGAGCCCGAGCTGTGCGCGGACGGGTGGAGCTCTTCGCACGAGGGAGCGCCGAAGGACGGACGCGCCCGCGCCAAGAGCGCCAACGGGCTTCGCGCGGTTCGCGGCGGCGCCGCCAAAGCGTGGGCGCAACGAACGGGGTGGAAGTGGCTGCTGACCGCCGCGCGACGTTCGAGCGCGGATGCGGCGGATGGCGCCGCGCTGCGGCCCGCGTTGTCGATCGCGTTGTAGAGCGGCGCCTGCGGTGGTGCGAAGCGCGCGACTCACCCCGAGTGCGTAGCGTGTCACGCTGTGCGCACGCCGCGCGGCAGGGGTCACCGCGTCGTGACGCCGCAAAACGCGCGCGCCATGCGCTGTCGTGCGCTCGCGGCGCGGGGCGATCTGCGGTAGAAGGCCGCCGCAATCGTTGCAGACTGCGCGCGTCAGCGACACAGTCTCGACGATCGTCCTACGAACCCCGCGTGGAACGATCTGTGCGTTCTTAGCGCGAGAGCTAACACCACGAGAGCAGGCATGGACACCAACAATCCCCTCGGGCTGCGCGGCATCTCTTTCGTCGAGTTCGCCTCGGATGACCCAGCAAGGCTACACGCGCTGTTCACGGCATTTGGTTTCTCGCGTGTCGCGAAGCACTCGACGCGCGCGATCGACCTGTATCGCCAGAACGACATCGTGTTTCTGCTGAACTGCGACGCCAACAGCGTCGGCCAGCGCTTTGCGAAGGTGCACGGCCCGTCGATCGCGTCGATGGGTTGGAGCTTCGACGCTCCGGCGAGCGCGCTCGAGGGAGCCATCGAGCGAGGCGCCAGGCGCGCGACGAGCGTGGACCTGCTCGCTGGATCCGCGGACATGCCGGCGATCTTCGGCATCGGGGACAGCCTGCTCTACTTCGTCGACGCCACGGACAAAGACCCCTTCGCGTCGATGGGCTTCGTGCCTCACGACCAGCCGGTGACCGTGAAGGACATGGGCTTCACCGTCATCGATCACCTCACCAACAACGTCTACAAAGGCACGATGGATCAGTGGGCGGGCTTCTACAAGTCGATCTTCGGCTTCACGGAAGTGCGCTACTTCGACATCCGCGGTGTGAAGACCGGCCTGACGTCGTACGCGCTGCGATCGCCGGACGGATCGTTCTGCATTCCGATCAACGAGGCGGACGAGAAGAAGTCGCAGATCAACGAGTACCTCGACGAGTACAAGGGTCCGGGCGTTCAGCACCTGGCCTTCGCGACGACGAACATCCTGCGGTCGCTGGCCGCGATGGAGGGAGCTCCGATCGAGTTTCTCGACATCGAAAACGGCTACTACGAGACAGTGTTCGACCGCGTGAAGAACGTCCGCGAAGACCACGCGGAGATCGCCCGACGCAACGTGCTGGTCGACGGCGACGACAAGGGGTACTTGCTGCAGATCTTCACGAAGAACCTCGTCGGTCCGATCTTCATCGAGCTCATTCAGCGCGAGAACAACCTCTCGTTTGGAGAGGGCAACTTCGGCGCGCTCTTCCGCTCGATCGAGCGTGACCAGATGAAGCGCGGGGTCTTCGCGGACAAGGGGGCGGCGCCGTGAGCACGGACGTTCAATTGACGATGGACCAGGGACCGTACACGCCCGAGATCCCGAGCGACGACTCGCCAGCGATGGCGGCGGTGGGCGAGTCGAGCGCGGGCGAGGCGACGCGCAGCGGAAGGGCGCTCATCGAGGCCTCGCGCAAGTTCGCCTACGAGTCGACGGCGCGCAGCGCGTGGGAGAGCTTCACGACCTTCGCGGTGCTCTCGACCTGCCTCGTCGCGGCGGCGATGAGCGCGGTCCCCCTGCCCGCTCGCGTCGCGTGCTCGGTGATCGCGGGACTGACGATCGTGCGAGGTTTCATCCTCTATCACGACTGTCTCCACGGCGCGCTCTACCGAGGAAAATCCCTGTGGGCGCGCTTCATGCGCGGCGTGATGTGGCTCTACGGGCTGCTGGTGCTGACGCCTCCTGCGGTCTGGCGCAGCTCGCACAACTACCATCACGCCAACACCGCGAAGCTCGTCGGCTCGCACATCGGGTCGTACCCGACGATGACGATCGAGATGTATCGCCGCGCCAAGCCCGCGCAGAAGCTGCTCTACCGAGCGGTCCGTCACCCGCTGACGATGATGTTCGGCTACGCGACGGTGTTTCTCGTCGGGATGTGCCTCGCCCCGGTGGCGCGCGACCCGAAGAAGAACTGGGATTCAGGGCTCGCGATCGTGTTGCACGCGGCGATCTCGGCGCTCGTGATCGCGAAGTTGGGAGCGCTCGCGTGGGTGCTCGCGGTGCTCGTTCCGCTCATGGTGGCGTGCGCGACGGGGGCGTACCTCTTCTATGCGCAGCACAATTTCCCGGGCATCATGATCCAGGGCCGCGAGAAGTGGAACTACACCACCGCGGCGCTCGAGTCCTCGAGCATGATGGAGACCGGCCCCGTGATGGCGTGGTTTACCGGCAACATCGGCTATCACCACGTGCACCACTTGAACCCGGGGATCCCCTTCTATCGCTTGCCCGAGGCGATGGCCGCGATCCCCGAGCTGCAGAATCCCCACAAGACCTCGCTCAGCCCCAAGAGCATCGCGGCGTGTTTGCGCCTGGCGCTCTGGGACATGCGTCAGAAGAAGATGGTCGACATCTCGGCCGCTCAGTGACGGAGCAGGTCGAGCGGGTCACCCCCGCTCGAACACAAACGGGATCGTCGCGCTCGAGGGGGCCTTCTGCGCTGGAAAGCTCCACACGCGCATCGCGCTGAGCATCGCGCGCACCAGTCGAACGCGGTGCTTCTCTTCTGGACGCGGCACCCGCGTCGTGTCGCTGAGCACATCGACGGCGGTCACTCTTCCGCTCGTCGAGACCTTTACGCGCACGCTGAGCAGCCCCGAGAGCTCGAGCCCCGCGGCGAGCTCGCGTTGAACCACGGGCTCGAGCGACGCGGTGCGAGACGCGAGCTGTCGCGACGGCAACGGGCCGTCGATGAACGGGCGCGGCTGGACGAACCACCCGTGAATCACCAGGCGACCGAAGCGCGGGTCGTTGGTGCCGCGCACCTCGCGGACGCCGTGAGGGATCCTCGGGTCGAACACGACCAATCGATTGAACTCTGGCTCGATCGCGCGGACGATCTCCGGCTCTTCGACGCTGCGAATCGACACGAAGTCCGACCAGAAATCGAGCACTTCGTCGCGGAGCATCAGGGTCTCGCCGCCGCGAAACACCCGCTCTTTCCAGGGCGTAAGCGAGAGCACGAAGGCCCAAGGTCCGTGCGGAAGGTCTCCGTGCAGGTGCTGCACGCAGCCATCGACGTAGCAGGACATCCACGGCGGGCTGATGTCGTGACAGCCGAGCGTACGGCGGCCCCAGTCGACCAATCGCCGATGAAATCGCTCGTAGATCTCCGTGGGAAAATAGGTCCACGCCGGGGTCCTGAGCGCGGTGTACTGCCCGGGGACGTGCCAGTAGTCCCACACGAAGCGCCCCGCCGTCGCCGAGCGGGGGTCCGCGAAGCGCTCGTCGAAGTGCCTTCGAAGCGCGGGCGCTTCGGGCGCGAATTTGTCGACGACGTGCAGCGAGCGAGCGGGGGACTGAGCCTTCTCTTTGGCCATTTCTGAACGCTTTGTGTGTTACCGACGGAGCAGCGCCACGTCGACCTGACCGACCGAGAGCTGATCGACGAACGCTCCGGTGGTCATCCAGAGCCCTCCGTACGGACCGGGCGGCGCGACGAAGGACGATCGCTCTGCGTCCGATCCCATCACGCGAAGCTCGGACATCGGAACGAAGGACACGCTCCAGCTCGTGCCTTCGAGCGAAATCGAGACGCGCGAGCATTGTCCGATGAGGTCGCCGACCACCTCGTAGCAAATCCCAGGAGAAGTACAGCCGTTGCGATGCACGACCCTGAGCGAGGTCAGCACGGTGTCGACCGGGCACGCCTCGCGAAAGCCCGAGCCGCCCGAGCCGCCGTGCGCGGGCAGCTCGGTGATCGCGCCGGTTCGAACCTGATACACGAAGGGCGTCCGGGTGGTGTCAGCGACGATCGAGAGGGGTGAGACGAGCGCGCCGAGGTTGTCGATCACGCCGGCTTTTCGGCCGTAGAACCCGACGAGCACCTCGTCGCGACCGGCGACGCCCTGCGCGCGGTTTCCCGAAGCGGCGCCGCGCGAGAGCGGGCCGAAGCGCGGGGGCATCGAGACCGAGACGCCGCGCGGACAGCCTTCGTCGACGACGCCATCGCAGGTGTCGTCGCGGTCGTTGCACTCCTCTCGCATCGCGCATCGGTCCGGCATCGACGAGGGAACATCGGGGCGATCGGGGTCTGGCCCGATCGGCGCGTCCATGGTCAACCCGGTGTCCGTCCCCGTGTCCGTCATCGCGCGCGCGTCCAACGCGTCCCCCACGTTCGACGCGTCCGACGCGTCCGCCGCGTCGCTGCGAGCGTCGCGCGAGCGGAGCCGCTCTTCTTCTGTCGCGCAGCCGGCGACAGAGACGATGGCCACCGAGACGATCGAGGCCGCAGCGCGAAGCCACTGAAACGTCATTGCGCCATTGAAGCTACCAACGAGCAGAGACGGCGTACACTCCGCGCGTCATGAGTGACCAGCAGGGGCCGCCCAAAGGCGCGCTAGAGCATCACCCGCTTTCGACGCACCTCGACCGCGATGGCAACGTCAGGATGGTCGACGTCGGGGAGAAGGCGATCACCGCCCGCCGCGCCGTCGCGACCGCGCGAGTGACGATGAGCCCCGAGACGGCCAAGGCGCTTCGCGACGAGACGACGCCCAAGGGCGACGTGCTCGCGACCGCACGAATCGCAGGAATTCAAGCGGCCAAGCGCACCCACGAGCTGATCCCGCTCTGCCACGGGATCGCGCTCACCAAGGTGTCCGTTGAATTCGTGTCCATCGATGACGACGGAGTGTCGATCGAGGCGACCGCGCAGGCGACGGACCGCACCGGCGTCGAGATGGAGGCGTTGACGGCGGCGTCCATCGCGGCGCTGACCGTGTACGACATGCTGAAGGGCGTCGACCGCGCGATGGTGATCCAGGACGTGCGGCTGGAGGCGAAGGACGGAGGGCGCACCGGCTCGTGGCGACGAGAAGCGGCGTCGGAGAGCGACGGACGATCACTGCCCCGCGAACGAGCGCGAGACGACCGCCCGGCGCCGACGGCGATCGCGGTGGACCCCGAGAGCTTCGCGCTCACGCGAGAGCCCATCGATCTGCTCGCCGTTCGTCAGCGCGTCCTGCACCCGAGCGCCGGCGCGGTGTGCGTCTTCGAGGGCGTCGTGCGCGACCACAACGAAGGAAAGGCGATCTCGCTGCTCGAGTACGAGGCGTACGACAAGATGGTCACCGCCGAGCTCCGCCGAATCGCCGCAGAGCTGCAAGCGGCGCTGCCCGGAACGCGCCTCGCGGCCACGCATCGGGTGGGCGCCCTCTCCATCGGAGACACCGCGGTGGTGTGCGTCGCGAGCGCGGCGCACCGCGCTGAGGCCTTCGAGGCCGCGCGACGCTTGATCGACGAAGTCAAAGCGCGGCTGCCCGTGTGGAAGCGCGAGCACGGATCCGCTGGACCCTATTGGGTAGGCTGGGAGGACGCGCGATGCCTCCCGTAGTGTGTGGAAATCGCTCGACGCCACCCGAATCGACCGCTCGCGACCCGCAGGAGTGTACGACGTGCTGAAGGCTCACCTGACCGACCGAAACATCCGCCGACTGCTCACGCTGGCGCTCTTTCTGGGGCTGCTCTGGGTGTTTCGGCACCTGCTGCTGCTGCTTGTCTTCTTCGTCGTGTTCGAGCGCACGATCGGGCTGTTCGCGGGACTTCTCCAGCGCGCTACGAAGCTGCAGTTCAAGTGGTGCGTGCTGATCGTGCTGCTCTTGTCGCTCGGCCTGGTCACGGGCGGAGTCTGGGCTGGCATCGCGACGATCCGCGCGAAGATCCCCGAGATCGAAGCGGGCGGCGAAGCGATCATCACCACGATCCAGCGCAGCGACCTCTACGCGAAGTACGGCCACTCGCTGTCGCACTTTCGAGGGCAAGAGCTGCTCACGCACGCGCGGGCGCACGCCGGAGACGCGCTGCGGGTGGGCGCTGGGTTCGCCAAAGAGACGCTGTACGTGTTCATCGGGCTGGTGTTCGCGATCGTGTTCTTGCTCGAGCGCGACGAGCTCCAGGCGTTTCGCGAGAAGCAGCCGATCGACTCGGTCCCGCGCACGTTGATGCGCTACGGAGGGCACGTCGCCGACGCGATCGCGATCACGCTCAAGCTCCAGGTGATCGTCGCGGTGGTCAACGCGCTCATTACGTTGCCGGTGCTCATCGCGCTCGGGCTGCCGGGCATTCCCGCGCTCGTCGCGATGCTCGTGGTCACGGGGCTGATCCCGGTGGTGGGCGGCCCCGTGGCGGGCGGCGTACTCATGACGCTGGCCTATGTCACCAAGGGGCCTGTGGGGCTCGGGATCTTCATCGGCAGCACCTTCGTGCTGCACAAGATCGAGAGCTACTACCTCAACCCGCGGCTGACGGCGAAGCACGTGAAGCTGCCGTCGTTTGTGATCATCACGAGCCTCGTGTTGTTCGAGCACGCGTTCGGGTTGATCGGGCTTTTTCTGTCGTTTCCGACGTTGTACGTGGCCGCCAAGATCCGCGACGAGTGGATCGACCCAGACGAAGAGCGTCGCGACGAAGAGGCGCTCACCGAGGCGATGCGCGGAGCGCTGCCGAACTTCAAGCTCGCGTTCTCGCGATTGAAGAACAAGTCCGAGCCCGTCAAAGAAGAACGAGAGGCCGGCGAATGAGCGCTCGAGCGTGCGCGGGACGCGGCCGCTACCGAGGCGCGCTTCTCCCGAGGAGATCCATCCCGTGTTGACCTTCGATGAAGCCCGTCGGCGCGTGATCGAGAGCGCACCCATCGTCGCGACCGAGCGCGTGCTCGTGTACGAAGCGGCGGGGCGGATCTTGCGAGAAGACGTGCTCGCGCCGAGCGACCTTCCGGCCTTCGACTACAGCGCGATGGACGGATACGCGCTTCGCGCGCAGGACACCCTCGGCGCGAGCGAGGCCAGCCCCTGCTCGCTGTCGGTGCGCGACGGAGAGAGCCGCGCGGGCGGCGAAGACCCTCCCGAGGTGCTCGCGAACACATCCGTGAGGATCTTCACGGGAGCGCGGATTCCCGGCGGGGCAGACGCGGTCGAGATGCAGGAGAACGTGCGGCGGGATGGCTCGATCGCACAAATGATTCGCAGCGTGACCGCAGGTCAGAACATTCGGCGTCGCGGCGAAGACCTCCGCGCAGGCGCGCGCGCGCTCGACGAAGGAATCCGACTGACCCCGAGTCAGCTATCATTGCTCACGTCACTCGGGCGAGTGCGGGTGGTGGTCTCGCGAAAGCCCATCGTGACGATCATCGCGACCGGCGACGAGCTGCGCTCTCCCGAGGACCCCGAGCGTCCGGGCTCGGTGATCGAGAGCATCTCGCCGGGAGTCGCGGCGTTTGTCGCGCAGTGCGGCGGCGTCGCGAGGCTCGCGCCGGTGGCGAGGGACCGCGAAGACGAGGTCGTCGCGGCGCTCGTCGCGGCGCTCGCGGGGAGCGACCTGGTGGTGACGGTCGGCGGCGTCTCCGTGGGAGAGCACGACGTCGTGCGACGGGCGCTCGAGCGCGCGGGGGTCACGCTCGACTTCTGGAAGGTGGCAATCAAGCCCGGAAAGCCCGTCGCCCTCGGACACGCTGGCGACAAGCGATGGCTCGGGCTTCCGGGCAACCCGGCCTCGGCGCTCTTGACCTTTACGCTGTTCGGCGCGCCGCTGCTGCGTGCGATGCAGCGAGACGCTCGGCCGAGCGCGCCGCTCACGAGCGCGACGCTCGCGCGCGCGGCGCAGCACGGGACGGGGCGGCTCGAGTTCGTCCGCGCGGCGCTCGACGAGCGCGAGACTCCGTCGCGCGTCTCGCCGCTCAAGGGACAGGCGTCGGGCTCGGTCGTGTCGATGGCGCACGCGGACGCGTACGTGCTGCTCGACGCCGATCGAGCGACGTTCGACGAAGGGACGAGCGTCCCGGTGATGAGGCTGCGCGATGTCTGAAGGCGCAGCGAACACCGTGAACGTCTTGTTCTTCGCGGCCGCGCGGGACGCGGCGCGAGCGAGCGAGTGGCGCGCGACCGTGAGCGACACCGAGACCGTGGCGAGCTTGCGAGCGAAGGTGCTCGAGGCGTTTCCAGCCTTGAAATCGTGGGCGCGTGCGCTGCGGTTCGCGGTCGACGGCGAGTACGCGCGCGACGACGATCGCGTGCTCGCGGGCTGCGAAGTGGCGGTGATCCCGCCGGTGGCGGGAGGGTAGTCACGCAATCGGAGGCGCGGTAAGGTGCAGCCGCGTGGCGAGGGACCCAACAACCCAACCGTGGAACGTGCGCTCGACCGGGCCGCTCACGCTCGATGAAGCGCTCGAGTTGCTTCGAGCGAGAGGGGTGCATGTGCCGGATTGGGTGCGATTCTTCATCGTCGAGAACGACGACGTCGATCTCATCGCCGACCCCGCAGTCCATGCGCAGTACTTGTCTCTTCGAGAGTCTCCGGCGACTCGCATACTTTGGCCAAGGCTGCTCAGTTCGAAGACCGGACGGGTGCCGGTGAAAGTCCGTCGTCGCGCGCTCGACGGCGAAGAGTGGGCGCTCGCGATCTTCGGTCACGAGCTGTTCGAGCTGAACGCACTCTACGCGCTGTTCTCGAACGGAAGTGGCTCGATGACGTTCGCGACGCTTGCTCGGCACATCGACCCAGCGGGTAGTGCTAACCTGCACACACAGGCATGGGACGAGGCTGATCGCCTCGTCAACGAATGGAGACGGTCACAAACATGACGGCCATCGAACGACTGTTGCGCCTGCACGACGAAGGCGTCATCGCTGACGGCGAATTCGTCGCGCGTGCCGTCGAACTGGCGACGTCTCCCGACGAGGCGGTCACCCTGCTCCGCTCTCTGCCACTTTCATTGCAGAAGCAACTCCGCGACTATGCGTCGAGCGTGGCGAACGATAGCGCCGTGGTCGGGTTCAGCAGCGGCTCGGGACTGCAGCGCGTCGACGGGACGTTCGTCGATGGTGCGCGCTTCCTGATGGCTGCCATGAAGCCCGACGCAACGCGCTCGCTGCGCGACACGCGAAGAGACGTCTACTCGCACTCTGTGTTCGCGAGCCCGAATGGTTGATTCATTGCGCCATGTCGTCCCCACTGGGATCGCAGGGCTCGATCTCGCGCTCGGCGGCGGCGTCGTGCTCGTCGAGAAGCTCGCGGGCGTCACACCCTCGACGACAGTCTTGGTGAGGGGCGGCCCCGGCGCAGGAAAGACGCTCCTCGCGCTGTCGCTCACAAAGGGCCTCATCGGCAATCTTGGCGAGGACTACGCGCTGTACGCGTGCGTCGAGCTGTTGCCCCGTGAGCTGCGCGCGCAAGCGCTGGGTCTCGACCCGTCGCTCGATGTTGCGCTGGTCGAGGACGGACTCTGGCCCGCCGGGCGGATCGTCGCCGCGAATGTCGTCACTGGTCCCGGAGAAGACCTCGCGAACGCGATCGAGACCGCCGTCCCTGCGTTGATCGATCGCGCGAGCGTTGAGCGCGGACGGAGCCCCTCAGTGCTCGTGATCGACGCGGCGACCAGCGGTTACGGGCTCGGGGCGAACGCAGAGCGCGCCCTCGTCGACGCGCTTTCGAAGCTCTCGGCACAGCAGGGCCTCGTGCTCATCGTGGTCGAAGAGACCAGCGATTTGACAGAGAGCTCTCCGTGGCCGTTCGCGTTCGATCATGTGTTCGAGCTCGCGCTGAGCAACGACCAGCGCACGCTATCGATCCCCAAGGCGCGCTTCAGCGCGGCGGTACGTGGGCCTCATCTGGTGCGCTTCGGGTCGCCCACGCTCGTGTTTCCTGCGCTCGAAGCGTACGCAACCGTCGCGAGCCTCGAGGGGTTGGCGCGGTCAGCCGTACCCATCGAACGGCAGTGGTCGCGACTCTATCGGCTCACCGACAGCTCGGATTCGCGCTGGACGCCATGGCCGGCTCGCGCCTACGTCGTCGGATCGAACGAGCCGATCGTTCGAGCGTTCGCCGCCGACCTCTTGTACACGTCGCACTCCAACGCCGTCGACGTGTCCGTTGAACTCGGTGCTTCGGAGCTGGATCGCCGCGACCCAACGGGGTCGTTTCCCGATTCCGTCGTGATCGCAGGAAGGGCCCGACCCGAAGAAGTCCTCTCGAGGGTGATGCGCGTCGTCGACCAACCACACCGCAAGGTCCTGGGTCGAATATTCTGTGGGGATTTGCGGGGAGTCGAAGCGTCATCGCGACGCGGCGATTGGAGGCTGTTCTTCGAGACCCTCGGCGACGTGTGTCGGGCGCTCCGCGTGCCGCTCATCCTCTGGGATTCGTCGCCAGCGCGGTTCGATCCATCGAATGTCGTGATTCCTGTCCGTGACCTTCCGCCGCTCGCTGGGTTGGCCGACTTCGTATGTGAGCTCGTCCCGACGAGTACACTCAAAGCGATCGTCGTTCCGCGCGCTGGTAGCTTCATGGGCGCTCAAGCCGAGCTCTCGTTCGAGAAGCTGTTCGTACCGTGACCCACGAATTCATGTCCCCGTCGCCTCCACAGCCCAGCGCCGACGCACCAGACGGGCACCCCCCGTCTACGCCCCCGACGATCCGCTTCGGGATCGACCTGCGCTCTCGGCGTCTGCGCACGACCAACCGCCTGGTGATCTACGTCGCGGGCGTCCCGTCGCTGGCGCTCATCACCGTCGGGATCATCGTCATGGCCACCGGAACCGGCGGCCGCGACGTCATCATGGGCGTGCTCATCCTGGGGATGGCCCTCACCGTCGCGACCGCGGTGGTCGTCAGCTCGATCCTCATCGCGCGCGAGGCAGAGCTCGCGAGGCTCCAGGGCGAGTTCGTCTCGCGCGTGTCGCACGATTTGCGGACGCCGCTGACGTCGATCCAGATGTTCGTCGAGACGCTCCAGCTCGGGCGCGCCAAGGACGCGGAGACCACGCGAGCGTGCCTGGACGCGCTCGGCCAAGAGACAGGACGGCTCTTGGCGCTCGTCGATCGGCTGCTCGATTGGGCGCAGATCGAGAGCGCGCGGCGCATGTACGAGCAGCGACGATGCCGGGTCGTCGACGTCGTCAACGCGGCGCTCGACGCCTTCGAAATCGTGCGAATCCAGGGCGAGGTCGAGCTCGAGCGGGACGTCCCCGAGGGGCTGCCGGACATCGACGTCGACGCGCGCGCGATCGTGGACGCGCTGAGCAACGTGCTGCAAAACGCCGCGCGATACTCGCTGCCGGCGCGCAAGATCGCCCTGCGAGCCAGGCTCGTAGGGGACATGATCGAAGTCTCGGTCGCCGACAACGGCCCCGGAATTCCGGCGAACGAGCGGGGCAAGATCTTCGAGAAGTTCTACCGCGGCAGCACCGCCAAGGCGCTCGGCCTCGCCGGCTCGGGCCTGGGGCTCGCCATGGTCCGAGCGATCGTCGACGCCCATCGCGGGAGCGTCCGCGTCGAGGCCAACCAACCCAGCGGAAGCGTGTTCATCCTGTCGCTGCCCCTGGCCGACACGCCTCGCTGAGCGCTCGACGTTTCTCGCGAAGGGTGTCATGTGTCGAGCCGAGCATGGCTGCGACCGTTTTGCTCGTCGAAGACGATCCGTCGATCCAAAAGGGTCTCGAGATGAACCTCAAGATCGACGGCCTCCGCGTGCTCTGCGCGAGCGACGGCGTCGCGGCGGTGCGCGCGATTCGCGCCGCGATGCCGGACTTGATCATCCTCGACCTCGGGCTCCCTGGGATGGACGGCTTCGATGTCCTTCGCGAGGTGCGCAAGGATGACACCGAGGTTCCGATCCTCGTGTTGTCCGCCCGCGCGTCGGAGGCCGAAAAAGTGCTCGGTCTTTCGCTCGGCGCCGACGACTATGTGACCAAGCCCTTCGGTCTGGCCGAGCTGCTCGCGCGCGTCCGAGCGCTGCTTCGCCGCAGCCGTCGACGTTCGTCAAACTCGGTCTTGAAGTTCGGCCCCGTCGAGCTCGACGTCGAAGCGCGGGTGATGAAGGTCAGCGGCGCCGAGGTCGAGGTCACGGCGCTCGAGTTCGATCTGCTCAAGTATTTCGCCGAGCAGCCCATGCGCGCGGTCACCCGAGAGCAGATCATGCAAGCGGTGTGGGGAGCAGGACACGCGGGCACGCCGCGAACGGTGGACAACTTCATCGCGCGGCTTCGCAGCAAGATCGGCGACGACCCGGCGAACCCGAAGTACATCGAGACGGTCCGCGGCGTCGGCTATCGCTTCAACCCTGGCGGCTGACGCGTCGAGCGATCTCCGTGTGACACAAGGCGAAGTCGAACTTCACCGGGTCGTCGGGGTCGAGCTCCGCGAGCGCCGCTGTTACCTCGACAGCCGCGCTCCATGAAGCGGACGGTCGCCTCGTGAAGCCCAGCGCGCGAGCGACTCTGTGCACGTGAACGTCGAGCGGAACCACAAGCGCGCTCGTCGGAAGCGCCACCAGGCCGAGGTCCACGCCGTCATCGGGGCGCGCGATCCAGCGGCACAACAGAACGAGGCGCTTGCACGCGCTGCGCGCGCTGGGGTCCGGCAAGAGATGCTGCTGGCTGCGCGAGAGCGTTGCTCCAAACGCGCGCTCGCGCAGCAGGTGCGCCCACGCGACGAGCGCCCCGTGCAGCGATCGCTCGCGCTCGAACGCTGACACCAGCGGCGCGTACAGCGATCCGCTCTCTCGCTGCATCGCGCGCGCAGCAAAGAGCAGCGCGGCGATGTCTTCGCCCAGAAACGTGCGGTGCACGAAGCCCTCGAGCGCCCGGCCCAGCTGCGCCCGCGAACGCGCGTCGATGAACGCCGCCGGACGATCGTCCAGCCGATTGACCAACAGATCGCGGAGCTTGTCGCCGATGGTCGTGACGTTGCCGAAGGCGAGCAGCGCAGAGACCAGCGCGGCGAGCTCTCGATCTTCGCGGGTGTGGTAGCGACGCGCGAAGCGAACAGGGTCTCGCGCGAGGGCGCTCGTTCGATCGAGAGCCGTGTGCGTCGCGAGGACGCGCGCGAGGGCGAGCGAGCGACGAGGGTTCGGTGCGCGGACCATGTGGGACCGCAAGCCTGCCACGCCGCGTCACCAAGAAGAGCGCTGCGGTCAACGACGAGACAGAGCGCTCGAACGATGCACCCGACGGCCGCGATGCTCGAAGTCACCAACGGTTGCGCGCGCCCCTGAAGGCGCTTCGAAGCCGAGCAGACCGTCGCCACGCTCCGGCGAATCTCGCTTGAATTGCGGGACTTTCTGACGGAGCGCCGAGCCTGGCGACGGTCGGCGGCGATGTGGGTGTCTAGGGGACCGCGAGAAAAGGCACCCGCGTGAACTCTGCGTGTACGGCTTTACGCAGGTTGAGGGTACAACTTGACGCGCTATCAACGGACCCGCCTCGGTGCGGTCATCGGGATCGACCGATCGAGCACGATGACGCGTCGGCTCTCGAGCACATCGACGCGGTGTTCCAGAGACTGCTTCTCGACCTTCACAGGGCAAGAGCGCCCCAGCAACACCGCCATCATTGGAGGCATTCGTGAGCGATACGGCAGAGATCAAGTACGGCCAGCACACCCTGGCAGTGCCCGTGGTCACCGGAACGGAGAACGAGAAGGGGTTGGACATCGGCCAGCTCCGCGCAAAGACGGGGCTCGTCACGCTCGACCCCGCGTTCATGAACACCGCGTCGACAAAGAGCGCGGTCACGTTCATCGATGGCGACCAGGGCATCCTGCGATACCGCGGCATTCCGATCGAGGAGCTCGCGGAGAAGAGCACCTTCGTCGAGACCGCGTACTTGTTGATCAACGGGCACCTGCCCAGCAAGAGCGAGCTCGCGCGATGGAGCAACCTGCTCACGCGCCACTCGCTCATCCACGAGGACATGAAGCGATTCTTCGACGGGTTTCCGTCGACCGCGCACCCGATGGCGCAGCTCAGCGCGATGGTGTGCTCGCTCTCGAGCTTCTATCCCGAGACCCTCGACCCCGATAAGAAAGAGCACTTCGAGATCACCGCGGCGCGCTTGATCTCGAAGGTCCGCACCCTCGCGGCGTACGCGTACAAGAAGTCCATCGGGCAGCCGATGATCTACCCGGACAACAAGCTCGCGTACTGCTCGAACTTCTTGCGCATGATGTTCGCGGTCCCGTCCGAGGAGTACGTGATCGACCCCGAGATCGAGAAGGTGATGAACCTCCTCTTCATCCTCCACGCCGACCACGAGCAGAACTGTTCGACCTCGACCGTGCGCGTGGTGGGATCGTCTCGCGCCAACCTCTTTGCGTCGATCGCCGCAGGCATCTGCGCCCTCTGGGGACCGCTGCACGGCGGAGCCAACCAAGAGGTCCTCGAGATGCTCGAGATCATCCGTAAAGACGGCGGCGACGTGAACAAGTTCGTCGGCCTCGCGAAGGACAAGAACTCGAACTTCCGCCTGATGGGCTTCGGCCACCGCGTCTACAAGAACTTCGATCCGCGCGCGAAGATCATCAAGCAGGCGGCGGACAAGGTCCTCGCCAAGCTCAACATCAACGACCCGCTGCTCGAGATCGCCAAGCGACTCGAAGAAGCCGCGCTCCAAGACGACTACTTCGTCCAGCGCAAGCTCTACCCGAACGTCGACTTCTACTCGGGCATCATCTACCGCGCCCTCGGGTTTCCGACGGACATGTTCACGGTGCTGTTCGCGATCGGCCGCATGCCTGGCTGGATCGCGCACTGGCGCGAGATGATCGAGGACACCTCGACCAAGATCGCGCGCCCGCGCCAGATCTACACGGGCCCGGCGATGAACCACTACGTCCCGCTCGACGAGCGCAAGTAAGCGCCGCGGGAGTGGGGGGTGCTTGGGCGCCGGAGCTGAGACTGCCCCGCTCGCCGTCACACGACGGGCGCTTCGCTCACCAGCCGCGCCTGGCGCTCAGGCACCCGGCGTGGACGGTCAGCTCGAATACACGCCCACGAAAATACGTGTCGATCGCGTTCTGCACCTGGTAGAGCACCGCCATCGGATCCGGCGCGGCTTCGGCGCACCACTGGCACTCGGGCAAGGTCGCCACGTGCAGCGCAGGGTCCGAGAGGACCTCGGCGCCCGAGGTGTAGCCAAGCACCAGCGAGTCGTCGTCGACCTGCGCGTCGACGAACCCGCAGTCCTCCGCCTCGCGCGCCCACTGCTCGGCGCTCGGCAGCGACTGGGCGTACTGCTCCACGCGCTCGGTGAGCGCGGTCATGTCGTACTTCGTCGCCACCTCGCGGAGCATGTCGAGCAGCTCCATGAAGCTCCCGCGGAGCGGCTGCGAAACGACGAGCTGGCCGCCAGGACGAAGCACGCGCAGCACCTCCGAGAAGAGCGCCTGCCTGTCATTGGTCGCCCTGTCCACGAGCGAGCCGACGACGTTGCTGAACGCCCCGTCGGAGAACGCCAGGTGCACCAGGTCGTCCTGCTGCGCCACGAACAATCGCCGGCCGTCTTCTTCGGCGTTGCGAGCGCGCGTCACGTCGAGAAACGCTGGATCCGAGTCGAGCGCCATCACCGTCGCGTCCGGCACCGCCCGCAGGATCTCCGACGTCAAGACGCCGGTTCGACACGAGATGTCGAGCACCGCAGCGCCTTGCGGAAGCGCTACGGCTCGCGCTGCGAGCTCACCGAATACACGGGCGTATCGTGGCCAGACGATGCCGTCGTAGCGAGTCGCACGCAGCGATGAGTCCTCGTCCTCGTCGAACACAGCAGAGGGCACGAAGATAGACCAACTCCCACAGGCATGGCTCGCGGATCGCACGACGGCTACTCCGCCTTCGGTTGGCGACGCCGCCGGTCTCTGCCGCTTTCGACTTCGCGCCGGGCGCGACTACTTCGAGGGTCCGGCGTGCTCGAGCACAGACACTGCGTCCGTGGCCAGCTCGCCCAACGTCGCGCCGCTGTCCTCTTCGCCGGCTTCGTCCTCTTCCGACGAGAGCGGGCGCTTGTCGCCGACGAGCTTCTTGATGGCGTCCAGGTGCGAGGCGTCGCCGAGCTCGACGAGCGCCTCGATGGCCGAAGCCGCGACGTCCGCGTCCGAGTGCGCGAGGAGCTTCGCGACGATCGACCCGCCTGCCGGCTCTCCCACTTCGGCGAGCACAAACGGAAGCTCCTTGAGCGCCTCGGTCGTGAGCGTCGTGGACACCGCCGTCTCGACGACGCGAGACGCCTCGCCCCATCGGTCCGACAGGACCTCGACCAGCGCCTCGCCCGCGCTCACGCGAATGCCAGGATCCTCGTGGCCGAGGATGCGCAAGAGGCTCTGGACCGACTCGTTGCCCGGGATCTCGACCAAGAGATCCGCCAGCAAAATCAGGCGCATTCCGGCGTCGACCGACGGCTCGCCCGCCATGGCGCGGTCCACTTCGGCGGCCAGCGCACGGGAGCGGGCCTTGTTGTCGCCGCTCGAGAAAAACGCGTCGCGCGCGCGATAGAGACGTCGGTTCGCTTCGATCAGTTCGCTGAGGTGCTTGCTCTCGTTACCCATGAGGGCCGAGCTTATACAGCGCTTCTTCGTCGGGTTGGGATCGACGTGGGAATGGACAGCAGCCGACCGGGCGTTTCATCGTGTCGAGCGCTCGGTGCACGGACAGCTTCGACCGACTCAGTGGCTCCCGATCGCGATCGCCGCGCTCGCCCTCGTCCGCCCAGCCAAAGCGCGCGTCCGGCCGCTGAGCGCCGTCGTCCACGCAGGATCCGCGAGCGCGCGCTCGGGGCCCGCGCCCTCTGCCTCGTGCGCGCACAGGACAGCCTCGGGTCGATGCCTCGAAGACCCCGCGTGCGCCGCGGGAGAACTGCTCATCGACGGCCTGTGCGTTGCGTCGAGGACCGTCGCCATCGACGACCCCAGCCTCGGCGTCGAGTCCAACACCCACACCGACCGCGGAGGGCGGCTCGTCGTGTACGAGCACGTCCCGAGACGCCCTGATTTGCCGGCAGAATACGATAGGTACCTCTATCCAACCGAGCCGTGGGGCGGGCAAACCGTGAGCTCGGGCTACGACCTCGGGCGTCCAGACGCGCTGCAACGGCGCGGCGTCGACCTCACCGCGATCGGTCACGGCGGCGTGGATCTGCCGCAAGAGCGAGGAGCGCCCGTGCGCGCGGTGGCCCTCCGCGGTCAGCAAGGCGACGCCGAGGTGCTTCACGTCGGACCGCTCTTCGGAAACACCGTCGTCCTCTCGCACATCGTCCGCGAGGCCGGCGCCACGCGCGTCTACCTCGCGCTGTACGGCCACCTCGACGGGTTCGCGCCGGGGCTGCGCAAGGGCCAGTCGATCACCGCGTCGACGCTGCTCGGCTTCGTCGGAGACAGCGGCGCAGAGGGCGTCGTTCACCTGCACTACGAGATTCGTCTGGCGCGACCGGGCGTCGACCCGACGCGCGTCGAGCGGCCCGCCACGCTCATCGAGCAGAGCACCAGCGTTCCGTGCGACCCGCGCAACGTCCTGCCGCTGCGAACAGAGCCGATTCGCCGAGGCGACGCGGGTCGAAGCTGAGCTCTCAGCGCACTGCGAGGCGCGAGGCAGGACGAAATCAGGACAGTCCCGTAAGCTCGCGCACTATGTTCGAAGACGTCGAGCTCCTCGGGCCGATCCTCGTGTTTCTGGCGTTGGCGGTGATCTTCGCGCTGCGGTCCCTACGCCAGATCAACCAGTGGGAGGTAGCGCTCAAGTTCACCTTCGGAAAGTACTCGGGTCGCCTGCAGCCCGGCCTCAATTTCGTCGTGCCCCTCGCGCAGAAGATCTACCGCATCGACACACGTATTCGAAATCGAGACCTGCCCGCGCAGATGGTGATCACCCGCGACAACGTCACGGCCATGATCGACGCGGTGGTCTATTACAAGGTCATCGACGTCGAGAAGGCCGCGCTCAACGTCGAGAACTTCGAGACCGCCGTGAAAGATCGCGCGCGGGTCGTGCTCAGGGACATCGTGGGAGAGATCACGCTGGACGAGCTGCTCTCGCGACGCGACGAGGTGTCCGCGCAGGTTCGCGCGCAGGTCGAGCAGTTCGTCTCGCACTGGGGCCTGCACATCGAGGCGATCGCGCTTCAAGACATCCAGCTCCCGCAAGAGATGCAGCAGGCGATCGCCCGCAAGGCCATCGCCGAGCGCGACAAGCAGTACGTGATCATCAAGTCCCAAGCGGACGTCGAGTCCGCGCGCAACTTCGCCGAGGCCGCCCGCATCCTCGCCGAGGCCCCTGGCGCCCTCGAGCTCCGTCGCCTCGAGGCCCTGCAGGGCATCACCGGAACGGGCAACACCAAGGTCGTCTTCGACCTCGCCAAGTACGAGTCGGGCCCGAGCAACACCCGCAAAGAAGCGATCGCCGCCGCGGCCGCGATGCAAGAGCCCACCGGCGTTCGTGTCGACGCGAGCGCCGCGCCCGCCGCGCAGCCCATGGTGAGCAACATGAAGCTGCAAGCAGAACAAGCGGCGATTCAAGGCGCCCAGTCGTCAGGCAACATCACCGCCGTGGGCATCCCAGCGGTTGATCCAAGCACGCTCAAGACCGGTGGATAGCGCCCAGGACATCGATCCCGGCGTGTGGCTCGCCCGCGCGAGCGCGCACCGAGCGTGCGCCGCGGACGCGCGGGTCGGAGAGCTCTTCGCGAGCGCCCGCATCGAGTGCGACGGGCGCCCCGTTCGACAGTGGCAGGCGACCGGCGGCCTCGTGCGCGCGTATCGAGTCGTGCTCGTGACGACCGCGCGGAGCATCGCGCACACGCGACGCTCGCCCGCCGTCATGGACGCGGTCATCGAGGTGCTCTCGAGCGCGGTGAGCGCCGACAAAGGCGCCGCGCTCGACAGCGTGAACCTGCGATGGGGTCGCGTCGCGAGCGAAGCCGCCAGCTACCGAGAGACGACCGTGCGCGACCTCGCGATCGGCAACGAGTCCGAGCTGCGCCGCGAGGCCATCGTCTTCTTGCGCGCCACGGACGCGAGCGATGCCGTGATCGACGCCGTGCAGCGCGCGCGGTTGACCTACGACGGCCATGCGATCGTCCTGAGCGACATCGAGCGCGACCGCGCGCGCGATTGCGCTCGCGCGCTGCGGGGTCTGACCGAAAGCGACTGAGCTCCCACCGAGAAGGGGGCTTCGTGTAGAGTGCCGCGCTCGACTCGATGCCAGCTCGCACACTCTCGATCGGGCGCGCCCGCCCCCTCGACGCTACGCCCGATACCGCAACGACGCTCGAGCTCCCTCCGCACCACCTCGTCACGCACGGCGTCGTCGTCGGGATGACTGGGTCGGGCAAGACGGGCCTCGCGATGGTCCTCGTCGAAGAGGCGCTGCGCTCGAAGGTTCCGGTCTTGATGGTGGACATCAAGGGGGATCTGCCCAACCTGTTGCTCACGTTTCCAGGGCTCGACGGCCCGTCGTTTGCGCCGTGGATCGACCCCGAGTCCGTCGCTCGCGACGAGACGACGGTCGACGTCGCGGCCACCGCGATCGCGAACACGTGGCGCGACGGGCTCGCGAAATGGTCGCTCTCGGGCGACGACGTCCGCTCGCTGAGAGAGACGATCGCCCCGCGAATCCTCACGCCGGGCGCCACCTTCGGCGAGCCAGTCCACGTGCTCTCGGCGCTCGAGCAGCCTTCGGACCTGTGGTCCATCGACGAAGAGACCGCGCGCGAGGCGCTCAGCGCCGCGGTGTCGCTGCTCTTGCGCCTGCTCGATCGCGACGGAGACCCCACGCGCTCGCGCGAACACGTCGTGCTCTGCCAGCTCGCCGAGCGAAGGCTCCGAGAAGGACAGGGCGCCACGCTCGAAGCGCTGCTCGAAGACCTCGCGCGCCCGCCGTTCGCGCGGGTGGGCGCGATGGCCATCGACGAGTTTCTGCCGCCCAAAGAGCGGCAATCTCTCTCGCAAGACCTCAACACACTCTTGGCGTCGCCGTCGTTTGCGACATGGCGCAAGGGAACGTCCCTCGACGTCGGTCGCTGGCTCGCGCGCCCCAAGGACGGCCGCGTGCCGGCGGTGATCGTCTCGGTCGCGCACCTGGATGACGACGAGCGCTCGCTCGTGCTCGGGCTGTTGTTCGACGCGATCCTCGGGTGGGTGCGAGGGCTGTCGGGCACGAGCGAGCTGCGCGCGCTGGTGGTGTTCGACGAGGTGTACGGGTTCATTCCGCCGCACCCAGCGAACCCGCCGACGAAGAAGCCTCTCATGTCGCTCATGAAGCAAGCGCGCGCCTTTGGCGTCGGCGTGCTGCTCGCGACGCAGAACCCGATGGACCTCGACTACAAGGCCCTGTCCAACGCAGGCGTGTGGTTCGTCGGAAGGCTGCAAACCGACGCCGACCGCGAGCGCGTCGTCGAAGGCCTCGCCGGCACCGACGGAGGAACGGGCGGACTCACCGCCAGCGACCTCGCAAACTCGCTGAAATCGCTGCCAAAGCGAACATTCTTCGTGCGCAACGTTCATCGCACCCCGCAGTGCGGGCTCGTCGAGACGCGCTGGTGCTTGTCGTGGCTGAGAGGCCCGATGACGCGGCTCGAGATGAAGAAGCTCGCGGCCCCTCTGCTCGAAGCAGCAAACCCAGCAACGGCGCCGACAGCGCCCGCGGGTGCTCGACGCACGGCACCCGCGACCACAACTGCAACTGCACCGGCGCCCGCACCGGCGGCAGCGCCAGCGTCGAAGGACATTCCGCCGACGATCACGTCGATGCCTGCGGTGACCCCTGCCGCCGCGGCTGTCGCGGCGCCGAGCACCGTCACAGAGGCGCTACCCGAGGGAATGGTGGCGAGCGTTCCGCTCGCGCCCGAAGGGTGGAAGACATGGCACGGATACGCGGACTCTGCGCCCGTTTCGCGGTGGAAGTACGTTCCGTACGTGGCGGTGAAGGCCGTCGGACACTTGCGCGACGCCAAGGTCGGGCTCGATCAACGCGTGACAGAGATCATCGCGGCGCCGCTGCTCGAAGACGGCCGGGCAGACATCACCCGCGCCGTGATCGTGGATCCCAAATTCATCGCCAACGCGGCCGCGCCGGGCGCGCGATACCTCGCGCTTCCGAGCGCGCTCTCCAAGGCTCCCACGCGAAAGAACGCCGAGCGCGCGATGAAAGATCACGCCGCTCGCACCTTCACGATCGAGCGCCTCGTGCACGAAGAGCTCTCGCTCGTGCAGACCGAAGGCGAGTCGCGAGAGGCGTTCGCGCAGCGCTGTCGCGAAGGCGCGCTGCGACAAGCGGCCGCCGAGCGCGCGAGCGTCGAAGCGAAGCACGCACCCAAGATCCAACGACTCGCCGAAAAGGCGCAGACCGCGCGCTCGGTGTACACAGCGGCAGAGACCGCAGTGCGCGCGTCCCCTGGAGGCGCAGAGCTTCTGGCCACAGGGTTCTTCATGGGAAAGGGCGCCGCCAAGCGCGCTGCTTCCAAGCGCGACAAGGCGTCAGAGAAGCTCTTGAAGGCCAAGACCGCCGTCGAAGAGGCAGACAGCGCGTGGCGCGAAGCGGTCAACGTCCGTGATCACGCGATCGCCGAGCTCTCGCGAGGCGCCGAACGCGCAGGCGAAGGCATCGCGAGCAAAGTGGTGACCCCGAAGAAGGGCGACGTCGAAGTGATCGAGATCGGCGTCGCCTGGGCCCGCGGATAGCGCGCCGCGACGGGGCCCCGCCAACGCTATCGCTTCGTCGCCTTGGCGTCGCGCGCGTCACCGTCGGCGATGGTCCCCGCGCCGCCCTGCTTGAGCTTCTTCTTCGAGTACCAGGGGCGACTCGTGAGCGCGAACACGGGATACAGGATCATCCACAGCAACGCAGCGAGCACCGAGATCGCGAGTCGTCCGCCGCCGGTGTGGGGCTGGCTGCCGAACTGGTGATACTCGGCGTCGAGCGTCGAAACGAGGAAGGGAACCGTTCGAACCGAGCCGCCCTGCGCTTGTTGAAAGAGCGAGTAGCTCACTTCGTCGGTGACCGGACGACCGTTGGCCGTCGCGCGGATCTCGTAGTGGTGGCGCCAGTAGCCTGGGCTGTTCTTGGGCTTGACCCACTCTCGCCACGTCCGCGTCGCCTCGATCGTCGCCGGCACGACGTCGCCTGTCAGCGCCAGCACCGTGTACGAGTGAAACACCACCGAGACCGCGAACACGATCCACACGAGCGACGCGATGGCGAGGTTGCGAAACACACCCGCGCGCTTTCGCGGCGTCTCACCGGGCTTCTCGCGAGAGATCACCATCGGGGCGAAGCTCGCCGCCGACAGCACCGGCATCGTGGCCGCCGCGCGATAGGCGTTTGCGCTCTGCTGATGGGCGCCCGAGAGCGCGCCGTACACGTGCACTTCGTCGCCATGTTTGACCTCGAGCACCTGGGTGCGGTGCGCGTGGTCGTGGCGCACGCTCTGGTCGATCTCGCCGTGAACCTTGACGCCCTGGGGAGGATCGACGCGAACCGCCACGCCGGTCGCCGTGCGAATCACAAACGAGCGCTGCTGCTGCTGACGCGCGCTCTCCTCCCACGCGTGGTTCCACGCGCCCTTGTACTGCCACTCGCGGCCAGCTTGCGCGATCTCCAATCGCACCGCGGGCCCGCGGTCTTCGGTCTCGACGCGGCCGAAGACCACCGCCGCGCCGTCCTGCAGCGGAGCGTTGGGGTTGAAGCCCTCTTCGAGCTTCGCCCTCCGTCGGTGCATCCAGTAGAGCAAGACGCTCAGCGTGAGCAGTCCACCGAAGACGACGAAGTTGCTCCCGACGTACACGCCCGCGCTGCTCTCTGGCGAGGACTGCGAGCGGTCGTAGTAGGTGTCCTCGTTGTCTTCGGTGACGACGCGGCCGCCGAAGTCGCTTCCGACCACCGGGATCCACGGGTCGTTATCGTGGTTGTTGCAGCCGTTGAGCACGAGCGCCGCGACGAGCGCGAGCGCAACCGACGTCCCCATCGAACGAACTCGATTCATGCTGGGCGCGAGTGTACCAGCTCGGCTCGCGAGCGCTCGTAACCCGCGAGGCTTCTGGCGCGTCAGCGAAAGAGCGAGCGGCGCTGGCGTACGCGCGCGTCGAGCTCGTCTTGGATCGCCGCGCGAACCTTCTCGTTGAGTCTGCCGACGAGCAGCTCGTCGTCCGCGGATTTTTCGTCGTATCCGTCCACGCTGATCGGCGGAAGAAACGAGATCGACCACTTCGCCGGGAGCGGCACGAGTCCGAGCGCGCCGAACCACGGAAACGTCGGCGTGACGGGAACGATGGGGAGGTTGAGCAGCTTGGCGAGGGGCCCGGTCGGCAGCATCGGGTGCGTCTCTTCGCTGCCCACGATCGCGACGGGAACGATGGGCGTCCGCGTCCGAAGCGCGAGCTTGATGTGTCCGCCGCGGCCGAAGCGCTGGAGCTGATAGCGCTCGCGGTAGCTCTTGGACACGCCCTTGACGCCCTCGGGAAAGACCCCGACCACCGTCGAGGTCCGCAGCAGCCGCTCGGCGTTCTCCTGGCATGCGCGCACGGCGCCCAGTCGATTGAGGGCGACGCCCATGAACGGAAAATGGAACACGAAATCATCAGCCAGCCAGCGCAGCGGCCGACGCGCCGGGTGTTCGCGCCGAAGCGCGGCGGCCAGCATGAGCCCGTCGTACGGCACGGCGCCGGCGTGATTGGCGCAGAGGATCACGCGACCTGCGTCCGGGACGTTTTCGATTCCGTGTGTCTCTACGCGCCACCACTTGGTGTACAGCGCGTCGATCAAGGGCCTCGCGGTGGCCGAGAACTGCTCGTCGAGGCCGAACTCGTCGACGTCCTCTGCGCGATCGCGCAGGGCCACCCTGCCCCATTGCTTCGCATAGAACTCGCCCGTGGCGATGTCCGACGTGCTGTCCTGCGTCTCTTCGTCGGTCGCCGCTCGCTGCGCCTCGCGCACCGTGCCGCCGCCTTGCGCGCTTCGCGCAGGAAGCTCATCGGGCACGAGCGCGACTTCGTCGTGCGGGTCCGGCGTCCGCTCGCGGCCCGCGCGCGCGAGCAGCACGTCGAGCTGCGATTCGAGGGCGCGGATCTTGTCCTCGATGCTCCCCTCGGGCTCGGGGGCGCTGGCTTCTGCGGGGGCGTCCGCGTTCGCGAGGGCCTCGCTCGTGGCCGGCGAGACGGACGCCTCGGCGCCGACGTCGTCGATGGCGCTGTCTTCGTCAGCGTTGCTCGATTTGATGGGCGCTGCTTGTGGCGCTTCTGGCGGCTCGCTCGCTGCGATCGGAGCGTTCGCCGCGGTCGGGTCGCTCGCGGCGTCCGACGTGAGCTCGAGCGGCGCGACGGCGTCGCTCGACGCGTCCATGTCGATCAGCGCCTCTGCGGGCACCTTCGCGGCCTTCGGCGCGCGCGTGATCTCTTGCTTCTCTCCGGCGCTGGCCTTCGCGCTGGGGCGCTTGGAGGGCCTGGCCGAGGGGCGCTTGGAGCTCTTGGCGCCCGGTCGCTTCGAGGGGCGCGGGGCTTCGCTCTCTTTCGACTCGTCGTCACCTTCGCGCGTGAACGGGTCGCTTCCGAGTACCTTCTTCGTCATGGTCTGAGCGTTCCTTGAAGAGAGCCGCGGGGGGCTATCGGTCGAGCCGTCACGCGCGCAGCAAGCGCGCGTCTCTTAGCCGCTGAGCGCCTGCGTAGTCGAGCACGGCTTCGCGCGTGGTAAACGCCGGGCGAAACTCGAGCTGCTTGCGCGCCCGCTCTCCGTCTGCGACGCAGATCCACCGCAGGTAGTCGACCCAGCTCGAGGGCGCCTCGAGCAGCTGTGCGGCCCAGAGCAAGCTCGCCGCGGGTTTGGCGACCGGCGCAGGAACGGGCCAGTTGCTGCGGCCCGCCAGCTCGATCACCTTGTGCAAAGGAAGCACGCCATCGCCGACGATGTTGAACACGCCCGGGACGTCGCTCATCGTCGCGAGCTTGAGCGCCGCGAGCGCGTCGACCTCGTGAAGAAACTGCATGAGCGGGTCGTAGCCCATCAGCGTCGGCACGAGCCTTCGTCCGAGGTAGCGCGACAGGTAGTTGCGCACCGTCGGGCCCAGGATCGGCGCCATGCGCAGAACGGTCACCACCGTCTGCGGCATCTGCCTGGCGAACCGCTGCACGACCGCCTCGGCCTCGATCTTGTCGACGAGAAAGCGACTCTCGCGGTTGCCCTCGAGCTTGTGGCTCTCGGTGAGAAAGTTCGGGTTGCTGGGCCGCGCTCCGTAGAGAATCGTCTGCGACCACAGGATGAACTTGCGCACCGGGCGCTCGCGACAGGCGTTGAGCACGTGCATCGTCCCCACGGACTCGAGCTCGTGCGCCCACGCGCTCGCGTAGGTGGGCGACGCGAGAAACGCGAGGTGGAGAAACGTGTCGACGCCCTCGGCCGCGAGGATCTCGGCCATTCGCGCGTCCACGGTGGGCTGCGTGAGGTCGACTTTGTAGAACCGCGTCTTGCGGCCAGCGGTCGTGGGCTGCTCGACGTCGAGCGCGACGATGCGCCCGATGCGATCGTCGTCCTCGAGCAAACCAATGAGGTTTCGCCCGAGAAATCCAACTGCTCCAGTGAGCGCCACCGTTCGTCGTGCTCGCGGCGTCCGCGCCACGGCGCGCCCTCGGGCGCCGGTCGAGTCCGTCATGGCCGCGGATGGTGTGTGCTAACCGGGCGCCCTGGCAAGTGCGGACCGCCGTGCCCCCGAACACGGCGGCGCTACGAATCGCTCAGCGCTCGATCTTTTCGGGCACGAACTCGATCTCAGAAAAATCCGCCGGCCGCGCCTCGCCCGCGCGCCACGCGGACTCGACCCCGACGACCTCGTACCACTCGCCGCCTTCGACCTCGATCCACACGCGGTTCTCCCGCGAGTAGAGCTTGCAGGGCGGCGTGTCGAAGCTCGCGAGCTCGCGCAGGGTCTCGTCGTACAGGCCCCACACGCGAACGCGCGGGGTCTGCGTGCACGCGAGCACGATCACGCGACCCGAGAAGAGCGAGGCGACGGCGTCGGCGCCGATGTCAGCGCGAGACATCACGCCCGGACGACGCCCTTCGACGCCGCACAAAGCGGTCGAGCGAGCGTTGACCGCGAGCGCGAGTCCGCCAGCGGCGAACGCGAGCCCCTTCACTTCGTCCTCGAAGGTGGCGATCTGGATGACCTTTCCGTGCCGCAAATCGACCATCCACACGCGGCTGTCGCGCGCGGTGGTCGCGAGGCACGTCGAGCGATCCCAACGCAGGGTCATGACCGAGCCTGGGTCTTTGACGCGAAGCTCGCTCTCGACGAAGCGCCCGCCATCGTAGACCGCGAAGCGCTTCTGGCCTTTTCCGCGCTTCCACCCGAGGACGGTGTCTTCGTCCTCGACGTGCCACTCGTTGCTGTACTCGAAGAGCCTCGCTGCGTCGCGCGGCACCTCGGTGTCGTCCGCGCCGAGCTCGCGCGGGCGCGCTCCCGCGAACTGAAACCCGACGACCCCTTCGCTGGGATCGACCGCGAAAGCGCCCTGCTTTCGCACGGGCCCCTTCGCGCGCTCGCCCACGTTGGGGACAGCCTCGAAGGACTCGGGGCTGACGTCGAGGCCCATCAAGAACCGATCGAGCGTCGCGATCTCGCGCGTCTCGAAGGTGCGGACGAAGATCCGTCCGCCCTGCGCATAGAGCGCCTCGGCGTTGCACTTGACCCGCCCGAGCTTGCGAAACTGGTTGTTGTGCCAGCCGAGCAGCACGACGTGGTGACCGTCGCTGTCGTGCGTGAGGGTGGCCACGAGGCGGCCGTTGCGCGTCGACGCGAGGAGATACGCGCCGATTTGCACTTTGCGCTCGACCTCGATCTTGCCTGCGTCGTTGCGCTTCAAGATCTTGAGGTGGGTCCCTTCGGCGACGATCACGCGCGACTCTGGGCCGTACGCGACGCCGTACAAGCTATCGCCGAGCAGGGCGAGCTTGGTGGCAGACTTTGCAGCGAAGTCGACCTCCCACAGCGAGTCCTGGCTGAACGCGAGCAACACCGCGCCGTGGTCTTCACGGACGGTGACGATGGGTTCTTCGTGGGGCAGGTCGAATTCTTCTACTTCGACGATTCCTTCATCGGTGGTGAAGAGAAAGCGCGGTGACTGCTTCTTCGGGCGAACAACGGCGTACGCACGACCGTCGAGCGTGGCACCGATGACCGAAGCACGGTCGAAGCGGGCTTTCTGGTTCTGGGTTGGCCGCGGCTGTTCGGAGCCGGGATCCCGGGCGGGGGTGAGGATCAGATCGGAGCCAGCCGCTTCGCGGCGTTCGCTGTTGCGGCGGCTCGTCGAGGTCGACGTCGTCATCGTCATCGTCGCTCGGCTCCCTGAAGATGAATCAATGGGCCACGCCGGCCCCGTGCAGAGTGAAATGGGAGCCCCGAAGGGGTGGGGACCGTAGCGCAACCCGGATCGGAATTACACGGAACTCCGACCACAATCCACGCGCTACAAAGGTATGCCTATGTAGGATATTCGCTGAAACCTCCGAGTTTCAAGGGATTCCGTGGAGAATCTTCGAGGGGGGTGTGGGGTCCAAGGGACTCCGATGGTGGCAGTCTGCTTCCGTTGTGCAGTTCGACTGCCCCCACCCACGGGAAATCGCGAAGCGGGGACTCTGGGCCCCCGACGGGCTCGATCAACCGATGTGGGGCAGCGCCCAGCGCAACAGCGAGTTGCAAACGGCGACGAGCAGCGCGGCGATCGAGGCGACCAAGCAGCCGTCGATCTCGACCCCCCGGACGAGCTTGCGAGCCATCATGAACACCGCCCCGTTCAAGAAGAACGCGACGACCCCCAGCGTGAGCACCGCCGCCGGGACGCTGATGAACCCGAGCACGCCCCACACGACCGAGTTGAACAGCGCGACGACCACCGAAAAGAGCACGGCGTCGGTGAACTTCTTGACGCGGATACCGGGCAGGATCGCGGCGACGAGCAGGACGCTCAGGCCGCCGAGCAAGAAGTGAAACACCGTTTGGACAATGCTCATCGCACGCTCCTTGTTCGCGCCGCAGAGACACTCGAGCGCGCGAACGGGGACTGAGCGTGCTTCGCGTCGGGCCCGTTGTCGAGCGATCCCCCAACAATCGTGCTCAGCGCCGCCGCATCAACGTACGAACGTGCGCCACGAGCGCGTCGCGAAGGGCGGTGTCCGTCGCGAGCTCGGGGTTGGGCGGCATCATGCCGCTGAGCCCCACGGCGCTGCCGCCGCCAGAGAGCAAGCGCCGTAGGTGCTCGTCCGTGGCGCGCGCGTGCCACACAGGGTCGGTGAAGTCCCGCGGCCTGGGCGTGAGTCCAGCAGCAGCCGCGCCATCGCCGCGCCCTTGCGGGCCGTGGCACGGCACGCAGCGGGACGAGAACAGCTCTTGCGCGCGATCCGAGACAGATCGGGGCGCCTCAGGAGCGGAGGGCTTGCACCCGCCCAACGAACACAGCGCCGAGAGCGCTGCCACGAACAGCCAGCGAGCATCCATGACAGCGCGGGTCTGGCACGCCGCCGTCCCTCGCGCGAGCGAACAAGTTACGCGGCGCGCGCCGCAAGTGCGCGCCGCGCGCAGCCCGCGACGACCCCGAGCATCGTCGCTACCCAGAGCGGTCATCGCTCTCGCGCACGTACCCCAGCCACCGCCCTCGAAACGCCTCGCTGATCGCGGCGTCCTCGCGCACCCTCGCGCAGAGAGCGGTCACGAGACGACGCACATCGTGCTCCTTGGTCCCGGCGATCGACGGCTCGATCCATCGGTCGGGCAACTCGTCCCCGCTCGGCGCGAACTTCATTGGAAGCACGTCGTAAAAGGGAGCGAGGCTCGGCTGGCCGCGTTCGTCGAAGAGCAAGCCGTAGTTTCCCAGGTGTGTGTCGTTGTTTCCGATCGCCCTCGAGAACTCGTGCACCACCTCGAAGCGTCGAAGCTCGTCACTCGACAGCCAGCCGGAGCAACGAAGCTCTATCGCGACGGTCCCGGCCTGCGCAGCGTTGACGATGCGGTACTGCGCTGCGGCGAGCCAATACCACGAAGCTGCGCCGATTCGGCCTCGCCCTTCGACGCGGTCGAATCGCTCGGCGACGAGGCACACCCGATCGTCTACCAGCGTGATCCGCGCTCGAGCCGCAGGGATCGACGCGGCTGCAAGCGTCGCCGCGCAGTGCGACTCGAGTCGAAGAAGGTCTGCCCAACGCTGTCCGAGATCCGTCGAAACGGGCGGCGAAAACTTCACGAGCCAGCCTGTTCCGTCGGAGAGCCGAAGCGTGAATTTGGGTCGCTCGCCGCCCATCGAGCTCATCGCGTTCGTCTGCGCGCGCGCCTCGTCGATCAGCGCCGCGAACTGGGACTCCGCCTCCTCACGCGCGGGCCCCGAGGTGCGTCCCTCACCGAAGATGCGCTGATAGCGCTCGTAGCTGCCGTCGCCCACGACGAGGTTGCCAGTCAGGTCATGGCCCGCGTTTTCGAGGGCCGCGAGCGTGTGCTCCGCCGTCCAGTCTCGCGGTCTCGCGGGCAACCCGAGCTCGGAAAACCACTGTGCGAACCGCGCGCCGATGAATCCTGACGGGGCCGCGTCCTGCATCGCCCAGGGGACGTCTTCTTCGACCGCGTGCTCTCCGACGTCGAGCAGCGGATAGCCGAGCGCTTCGAGCTCCAAACTTCGAACATGGGTCGAGAGTCGCAGCTGCCCGAGGCGACGCAGCTCGCCGCTCGGCGTCACGATTCGGATCGGCACGACGCGCGACGAACCCATCGCGATCGATGATGGTAGGCGTTGCGACGAACCACAACGACCAACTTCGCGCGAGTCTCGAGGTCGGTGCCAGATCAGAGCGAAACGTCGATGGTGGGCTCCGACTCGCGAGGCACCGAGCGGTGCTCGCTGCAGCAGTTGCTGGGACACACACTTTCACGATAGCGACCTCGCCCGTGACCATCGTTCAACGATACGTCTGTCGAAGCTGCGCCTATCGATCCTCACCGATCGGCGTGATGCCGTTCAGCCCGACGAGCCCGACGAACCAACGCTTCTTCACCTGCGGCCCCTGCAAAGAGCTCGTGGCTGCAGTGTCGACTGTTGGCGGCGTCGGCGTTCGTTGCACTCATTGCCAGCGAGACGGGCTCGCGCCCCTCTCCGGCTGTCCGCGCTGCGGCAGCAAAGACGCCCGCTTCGAGACCGACCGCTGACGCGAGGACACGCGACGTCCCGATCCCCCAACGCTTGATGCTCAGCATCATCCCGCTTGATGCTCAGCATCATCCCGCTTGATGCTCAGCATCATCCCGCTTGATGCTCAGCATCATCCCGCTTGATGCTCAGCATCATCGCCGTCCCCCCGCGTCACGCCCTCGCGCTCACACGTCGTAGTACAGGAAGTACTCCATCGGCGTCGGGCGCAGGCGCACCGGGTCGTGCTCGTTCGAGCGCTTGTACTCGATCCAGGTCTCGAGCAGGTCCTTGGTGAACACGTCGCCCTTGAGCAAGAACTCGTGGTCCGCTTCGAGCGCGTCGAGGGACTCGCCGAGCGAGCCGCACACCTGCGGGACGCTCTTGGCCTCTTCGGGCGAGAGCGAGTAGATGTCCTTGTCCAGCGCGTCGCCAGGGGACAGGCGGTTCATCACGCCGTCGAGCCCCGCCATCATCATGGCGGCAAACGCGAGGTAGCCGTTGCACGACGGGTCGGGGAAGCGCACTTCGATTCGCTTGGCCTTCGGGCTCGACGAGAACATCGGGATGCGGATCGACGCCGAGCGGTTGCGCGAGCTGTACGCGAGGTTGACCGGCGCTTCGTAGCCCGGAACGAGCCTGCGATAGCTGTTCACCGTCGGGTTGGTGATCGCGTTGAGGGCCTTGGCGTGCTTCAGGATTCCCGCGATGTAGTGCATCGCCATCTCGCTCATGCCTGCATAACCGTCGCCCGCGAAGAGGGGCTTGCCGCCCTTCCACAAGGACTGGTGCACGTGCATGCCCGAGCCGTTGTCGCCGTAGAGCGGCTTGGGCATGAACGTCGCGCTGCGCCCGTTGCGAAACGCGACGTTCTTCACGACGTATTTGAACCACAACAGCTTGTCCGCCATCGTCACGAGCGAGTCGAACTTCATGTCGATCTCGCACTGACCGGCGGTGGCGACCTCGTGGTGCGACGTCTCGACCTCGATGCCGACGGCCTCGAGGCACTGGCACATCTCCGTGCGCAGATCCATCAGGCGATCGTGGGGCGCGACGGGGAAGTAGCCCTGCTTGTGGCGGATCGTGTAGCCGAGGTTCTTCTCGCCGCTGCCCGAGTTCCACGTGGCCTCTTCGGAGTCGACCGAGAAGAACTGCGCGTGCGGCTTCACTTCGTAGCGCACGTCGTCGAACACGAAGAACTCCGCCTCGGGACCACAGTAGATCGTGTCCGCGATGTTCGTGCTCTTCAGGTACGCCTCGGCCTTGCGCGCGATGTAGCGCGGATCGCGGCCGTACGGCTGGCGCGTGATCGGATCGACGATGTTGCAGATGAGCGACAGCGTCGGCTGCGCCATGAAGGGGTCGATCCGGGCCGTGGGCGCCTCGGGCAAGAGCAACATGTCCGACTCGTTGATGGCCTTCCACCCGCGGATGGAGCTTCCGTCGAAGCCGAAGCCATCCTCGAACGCGTCCTCCGTCAGGCGATGAAACGGCACGCTCGTGTGCTGCCACTGACCCAACAAGTCACAGAACTTGAGGTCCACCATCACGACGTTGTGCTTGCGTCCGAGCTCGATCGCGTCCTTCGATTGCATGAGAGTCCTTCGCTTGTTTTTGTGTGTTACGTCACTGAGAACATAGAGTTGGGCCTCGTCGAGCGCGCCGCTCGATCGGTGTCCCAAACGTGACTAGATCGCGTCGCCGCCGCGCTCGCCGGTGCGAATACGGACCGCCTCTTCGATCGGGATGACGAAGATCTTTCCGTCCCCGATGCGACCGGTCTTCGCGGTGCGCTCGATGGCGTCGATGACCGCCGCGACCTGGTTGTCGTGCACGACGATCTCGATCTTCACCTTCGGAACGAAATCCACGACGTACGCGCTGCCGCGATAGACTTCTTTCTTGCCGCCCGTCCGGCCGAAGCCCTTCACCTCGGTGACGGTCATCCCCTGGATCCCCACCTCGGCCAGGGCGTCCTTCACTTCGTCTAGCTTGAACGGCTTGATGATCGCTTCGACCCGCTTCACGGCTCTCGTCCTTCGTGCGCTGCGCGCTCTGCGACGGACTCCGTCCGCATCGCCGTCAACGCGGCGCGAATCAGAGCCCAACGGCTGGGCTCTCGTACAATTCTCGACGTTAACGGGACGTTAACTTGCCGAGAATTTCGCCCCACCCCGCTGTCTCAGCGGACGATCACACGTCGAACGACACGAACGGCGGAGCGCCGTAGCGCGTCTGCATCATCGTTCCATCGCCGGGCGTCGGCGTCGTCGCGGGGCCGGCGTCCGCCGCAGATGCAGTCGTGTCGGTCGTCGGGGTGGTCGTGCCGTCCGTCGTCGAGCCGCTTCCGCCGCTCGTGGTGCCGCTCGTCGCGGCGCCCGTCGTGGATTGCGCCGAGGGCTGCGGGCCGTCGCACGCCGCGGCTGCGAGCGCCACGCCGAGCGCGACGATCGCCGAGCGCGAGAGCCCCTCGGTCGAGGCGCGATGGACCGAGGCGCGAGGCGCGAGCGACCGCGCGCAGAAGTGGCAGGTTGACTCGCACGAGCGGACGAAGCGCCCGCAGTGCACACAGGGAACGAGCGGCGAATCTGACATCGCCGCGACGATACTCCGTCCGTGGGTTTCTGCGCTACATCGCTCGGCCGAGGATCGACAGCAAATAGTCCCTCGGCGACGAGAACAGCGTGTCGGACGCGCACGACGCCGCGGCGCGCGCGGTCATCGCGCCCCGAGCGATGGTGATCTCGCCAGAGGGCGAGAGCGTGAGCCGATCGAAGCCCATGCGCGCCATCGACGTCGGCGCTGGTTCGACGACGAGGCCCATCGCGTCCCGACGCGCCGTCATCTCGCTGTGATCGACGCCGAAGGACGCGTCCGTGGCCCAGCCGAGCGCAGAGAGCGCCGCGCCCCGCGTGCTGACGAGCACGCTCGCGTCGAAGGCCGTCTCGGCGTAGCCCACATCGGGCACGATCGATCGATCGGTCTGCACGCGAAGGGCCTCGATGATGACCGTGGTCGAGCCGATCGTCGCCTGGCAGCGATCGACGAACACGCGCCGAGCGCGGTGCAAAATGTCCCGCGGAACGGGCCAGAGCTGCGCCGCCGGCATGGTCGTGCGCGGGCCGGGCTCGAGCGTTCGAGCTTGCTTGAGCACGAGCCGCGCGGGGCGAGCGCTTCCGTCGCGCATCGCGGGCCAGCCCGCGAGCATGTCGTGAAACTCGAAGTCGATCGTGAGGGTGCGGCTGCGCTGCGCGGGGGAGCGCGGCGTGTTCTCCCGGGTCATCCAACGATCGGTGACCGCGAAGGTGTCGTCGAAGAGCTTTCGCAGCGCGGCGTCGTCGAGCAGAAGCGCCTCGGGCGAGAGCGTGCTTCGTCGCACGCGCTCGATGCGAATCGCGCCGTCGCTGCGGCGACGGATCACGCGATCGACCTCGGGCAAGATCATCGGGTTGGGGTTGGCGACGCTCTCGGCGCCTCGCTGGACGTTGACCTCGAGCCGAACGCTGTCGTTGTCGTTGGGGGGAGTAATCGTGAGCGTGCACACGCCCGTTGCGCGCTCGAGCGGGTCGTCGAAGCGCGGGTGAATCGTGACGCCCATCGCCGCCGAGAGGTGGTCGATGTTCTCTTGCTTGCGCTCTTCGAACGCCTCGAAGCCCCAGAACGAGCCCCACACTTGCTGAATCGCGCGCTCGACGGTCTTGGCTCGATCGCTCGTGCGCGGCTGCAGCTGCGGCTCGAGAAAGCCCGTAAACGACTCGTAGAGCCCCGCTCCGTTGAAGCCCTCGATGTCTTCGACGTTGGACGACGATCGAAAGCGAATGCCCTGTGTGGGCGCGTAGTCTGCGAAGATCGTCGCGAGCTCTCCGCGGATGCGCGTGAGGGTGGCGGGGTTGATGGGCGTGTCCTGAACGAGCCCGCGGATGCCGAGTCCTCGCGAGAGGTTGCCGGTCGTCGTTCCCGCGGGGTTTTGCACGTTGAAGGCAGAGACCCAGGCGCGATCGTTGTTCGTGGGATGACGCTGGAGGTAGACCGTCTGGCCTTCGAGCAAGAGCTCGCGCACGCGGACGTCGCGGACGAAGTCGGGCAACGCGAGGACGGCGGCGATGCGCTCGCGCAGCGGCGCGAGGTGCTCTGTGTACGCCCGGACCGTGAGCGCGTGCGGGCGATCGGGCAACGCGAGCGTCCCGTGCGAGAGCAGCTCGATGAAGCCCGAGGACTTTCCGCCGATGGTGGACAAGAGCGCGGGGATCTCGCGCGGGGCTCGCGTGGCGAGGTCGATGAGGTACGAAATCGAGTCCGGCGCCGGCGTCGTGACCGAGCGCACTGGGCGCGACGACAGCATGACGTAGCGGTTGTACTGCTCGCCCGTGAGCGGCTCGATGCGAACGACGTCGGGCGACTGCGCGAAGTAGACCACCGGCGAGTAGCCTCGAATCAACTGTGCGAGCGCGGGGTCTTCGAGCGCGCCAGCGACGTGCGCGTTGGGGATCCCACGGTTGCGCGCCAGAAGATTGATGTGCGCGAGCGGCGTCTGCGGAACGGCCGTGACCACCCCCGCGGCCGCCGGAAGAAAGTCCGGCACGCGCTCGAAGACCAGCACCTCGTTGGCGTTGGTGTTGGGCATCCCCTCGCTCGCCCGCACCAGGCGTAGAAAGCCCGCGGTGATCCCGTCGCTGTACACCTCGCGCGTGCCCGGCACGACCACGTCCGAGTAGCGCAAGATGCGATCCCAGTACGGCAGACGCTCGCTCTCCATGCGTTGCGCCAGCGTCTCTTGCTCCGAGGACCGGACGAGCCACTTGATTTGTGGTGCCACCGATGCGGGCATCCCCGGCTCGATGCGCTGAAAGAACCGAACGAGCTGCGCGTGCTCGAGGTTGTCGCTGAACTCGAGCTCGAACGCCCACCGCGCGCCCTCGCTCTCGTTGCGCGGCGGAACGCGGAGCACCGTCGCGACCCCGAAGCTCCGCGTCGGGCCGAAGGACCGCTCGTAGAAGCGCCAGGAGTAGAGCCTTCCATCGGCGATCTGCAGGTCGAGCGGCAGCGTCGGCTGCATGCGGGCCCAGGCGTAGGCGTCGGCGATGGTCGGCAGCGACAGTCCTGGGACTGGCATCACGTCGTCGCCGGGGACGCGCTGACCGTTGAGCAGCCGAAACCAGTACCACTCGTCGTGCAGGGTGTAGAAGCGGGTGTCGTAGAAGCGAACCTCGCTCGGATCGACACCGCCGCTGAACGAGTTGATCACGAGCTTGAGCGCGGGCATCCGCCCGGCCGACGCGAGCTGCATGAACTGCGCTTCGCTCTCGATGCGCGAGACCGTGTGATCGTCGAACGTCGACGCGGGCGGGCCGCAGCGCACGAGCGAGAGCCCCAACGAAACGGCGAGCGCGCTCGATCGAAGGCGAAAACCGAGAGCAGCGGTGTCAGCGCGCGACTTCATTGACGGCGCCAGCTTGCCCAGCAACGACCGTGCCCACAAGGGACGCCCCGCGATCGCGCGGTGTTTTGCAAGGAAAAGTCGGGATGGACGCCCCGAGCACAGTGTCACACTGAGCCACGGACGCGAGCGACCAGGGCGCCGCGCGAAGCGACGTCGCCGCGGCGGTGAGTAACCAACGCGCCCGCGCCGCGTACAATGGAGGGTGACAGTCATGAAGCCTCTGTCGTCGCTAGCGTTTGCCCTGCTCGTCGTGGCGGGCTGCCATCGCTCCTCGACGCCGCCCGCCCCCATGGCGCCGAGCTCGCCGACGGTGTCGACGGCGTCCGTTCGGGCCCCCGTCGGGGCGCATCAGGACACGCAGCCGAGCGCGCGAGCCGCAGACAATCAGCAGGGAATTCCCGCAGTGACCTTCGGCGTCGCGATGACGTCGCCGACCCACGGGCTCGCCGAGGCGACCTTCGCTGCGGGTTGCTTCTGGTGCGTCGAGTCGTCGTTCGAGGGCGTCCGGGGAGTCCGAGCGGTGTTTTCGGGATACACTGGCGGCCCCGAGCAGCGCCCCACGTACGAGCAGGTCTGCGATCACGCGACGGGCCACGCCGAGGCGGTGCGGGTCATCTACGATCCATCCGTCGTCACCTACCCTCAGCTGCTCGCGGTCTTCTGGCGCATCCACGACCCGACGACGCCCGATCGCAGCTTCTACGATCAGGGGCGTCAGTACCGCTCGGCGATCTACGTGCACAACGCCGAGCAGCGCGCGCAAGCCGAGGCGAGCAAGCGCGCGCTCGAGACCGCCAGGACGTATTCGCAGCGAATCGTGACGGAGATCAGCGACGCGGCTGCGTTCTGGCCCGCCGAGGACTACCACCAGGACTACCACCACACGCACCCCGAGCAGTACATGTCCTACCGGCGCGGCTCTGGTCGCGACGCGTACATCGAGCAGACCTGGGGACGCGGAGCGCTCGAAGTCGCGCAGCGCCACGAGTGACGGAGTACGCCCGGCCCGGGCGGCGATCTGCTGCGCCGCCGAGCGAAACGCGGTAGTGCAAGCGCCGTCTTGAAGATCTACAGCTACAACCTCAACGGTTATCGAAGCGCCACTCGCAAGGGATTTCGCGAGTGGTTCACTCGAACCCAGCCCGACGTCCTGTGCCTGCAAGAGATCCGCGCGGACTGGGGTGAGCTCGACGACGAAGACCGCGCGCTGCTCAAGCAAAACCACGAGGTTTGCTGGTTTCCTTCGACCAAGAAGCGCGGCTACGCGGGGACCGCGACGCTCGTGAAGAAGGGCATGCGGTTCGAGCACCAGGCGGGCGTGGGCGTCGAAGCGTTCGACGAAGAAGGGAGGCTGATCGTGTCGACGCACCCGGCGTTTACGTTGATCGGCGGCTATTTTCCCAACGCGAGCGAGGGGCTCTCGCGGATGGACTACAAGCGATCGTTCTCTCGCTGGATCCGAAGCGAGATCGAGCGAAGGCACTCGAACGGCGAGCGCGTGATCGTGATCGGCGACCTCAACGTGGCGCCCGAAGAGATCGACATCGCGCGGCCCGACGCCAACCGACGCTCCCCTGGCTTCACCGACGAAGAGCGCGAGGACTTTCGCGGGTATCTCGCCGCGGGGGTCGTAGACGCGTTTCGCGAGCGAAATCCCGGCAAAGTCGGGCAGTACACCTGGTGGAGCACCCGCGCTTCTTCCCGCGAGCGCAACGTCGGGTGGAGGCTCGACCTCGCGCTCGTGTCGCGCGAGCTCGACCCCTCGGTGATCGACGTCGTCCACCACACCAAGGTGCTCTCGAGCGATCACTGCCCGATCAGCGTCGAGCTCGACGTGTAGCTCGCGCAGGCCGCCGTCGCGACGAGGTGCCCCCCGCCCGCGCGGCTGCGCGGCCCTCAATCGAGCTTGCTGACGAACTGCGCGAGCACGTCGTCGACCGCTGTCTCGTTGAGCGCGAGCAGGCCAGCGACGCCCTCGAGCGCGTCCCGCTCGCGCTTGGACACCCTTCCGTCGGCGCGCGCGACGAGCACCAGGTCCTCCAGGATCTTCTCGCGCTCCGAGTACGAGAGCGCCAGCGCCAACGCCTCGGCGAGCTCGACGAGCCGCACTTGCTGATCTTCCATTGGCAACGCGACGAGCTTCGCGTGCATTCGACGATACCCCTCGGCGAGCTGCGCGATCACGCGCGCCTCCGAGCGGCTCGTTCCGCCGGTGGCTTCGGCGACCGCGATCGCGCCGAGCAGCACGAACTCCGCGACGTCAGCGCGGTCGATTTGCGCGTCGAGCACCGAGGGGTTCATTCGCTTCACCAGCCGCTCGACCTGCGCTTCGAGCTGCGCTTCGCTGAGCGCTCCGCCGGTCTTGCCTCTGAGCCTGGCGAACGTGTGCGACCGATGAAACAAATCGATCGCGACCGCGCGCAGCTCGCCGTACGGGTGCGTGTCGAGCCCTTCGGCCGCCTCCGACGGCGGCGCGACGCGCTCTGCGCTCTGCCTCGCGTGCTCGAGAAAAGCCCGCGGCTCGCCGAGCGCCTTGCGCTTGCGCACGCCGGTCGTGAACATCATTTCGGCCCTGAGCGCCACCTCGAGGTCGGGGCAACAAAGAAGCCCCATTCGATCCGCAGAGAGCTCTTGATAGCGCTTGAGCGCGAAGCTGCGCAGGCTGGTGATCCCGCGGGTCTCGCCGGACATCACGCGAAACGTCTCCAGGTGGCCGAGCAGCGCGTGACCGAGCTCGTGACCGAGGACGTACGCGAGCTCGTCGTCGTCGAGCGCGTCGATCGTCCCCGAGGTGACGTCGATCACGATGTGACCGTCGGTCGTGGTGGTGACCAGCGCGTTGAGCGACGCGTCGTTGATGCAAAAGAGCTCTATCGGCGCGCGAAGGCCGATCGCCGCCCGGCACCGCTCGAGCACCGCGAAGAGCCCGGGCATCATCCGTCGCGTGAGCCGGGTGCGCCCCGCGGCGAGCTCGCCGCGCTGCAGGGTGTCGGCGTCGGTCGCGTCTTTCTCAGCGTGAAATGACTGCAGCGCGCGGAGGTAGTCCTCGTCTTCGAGCAGCTGCGCGAGCATCTTCTTCTCGCCGTCGAACCGCACGAGCTCGAGGTCGATGTCGCACACCTTCTGCCAGGCCTTGGCGCGCCGGCGAAACAGCGACTGCGCCCCGCGCGCGCTCGCGTCGAAGTCCGTCATCGGCCCCGGAGCGAGCTCGAACGCCCCGAACAGCGACCCGTTGAAGAGCCTCCATCGACCTTTGAAGCCCTGGCCGTCGAGCTTTCCGACGTAGATGTACTGCTCGCCGCCCAGGTACTTCTTGTGAAAGCGAAGGACGCCGGTCGCGTGGTCGTAGGTGCCCTCGATCTCGAAGCGCACGTCGTCGAAGGCGCCCGCGCCCGTCACCTTTCCGCGCGCGAAGCGCAGCTCGCAGTCCATGAGCTTCGGCGGGCTCTCGGGTCCGTCCACCGAGCGAGCCTTGTACTGCTCGGTCCACGCGCCGCTCTTCGGAGCCGCATCCGCTGGTCGCTTGCCGTCGTCGGTCATCGTCTGGCAAGGATGCCCGATGCGACCAGCGAGCACCACGCGCGATCAGGCTCGGGACGCGCGGAGCTGCTCGGCCGCCAGCAGGATGCGCTCGTGCGTCATGGGCAACGAAAGGGCGAGCGTTCGATCCCGCGGCGCGAGGCTGTGGAGGGCGTCCTTGATCGCCGTCCAGACGGAGATCGCCAACAACAAGGGCGGCTCTCCGACGGCCTTGGTCGAGCGGACGTTCTTGCTGTTGCCGAGGTTCTCGACGAGCTTGACGTCGAAGACGCGCGGCGTGTCTTGAATACTGGGGATCTTGTAGGTGCTCGGCGAGTGCGAGAGCAAGAGGCCCTTGGGGTCGTACACGAGGTTCTCGGTCGTGCACCAGCCCATCCCCTGCACGAAAGCGCCGGTGATCTGCCCGATGTCGAGCGACGCGTTGATCGGGCGGCCGAGGTCCATCAGCAGCTCGACGCGGCGCACCTCGAGCTCGCCCGTGAGGCGATCGATGAGCACCTCCGAGCAGGCGACCCCCTGCGTAAAGTAGAAGAACGGATCGCCCTGGCCCGAGAGCTTGTCGAAGTAGATCCCTGGCGTCTTGAAGTAGCCGTAGTCGCCGAGCTGCACGCGCGAGAGGTACGCCTCTCGGCACACCTTCGCGAAGGCGATCCTCTGGTCGGGGTTGGCTCGGCGAGCGACGAAGCCGTCGGCGAAGACGATGTCGTCCGTCGCGCGTTCGAGCTCGATCTCGGGCATGGTGCCGAGTCCTGCGGTGCGCGAGGGCCAGCGATCTTCGGGCAACTCGAATAGTTGTGCGGCGACCTTGGCGAGTCGACCGCGGATGCGCTCGGCGGCCACGAGGGCGGCGCTCGCGTTGAGGTCGGTGCCCGCCGAGGCGGCCGTGGGCGAGGTGTTGTGGTTCTTCTCGGTGGAGGTGGGCATCACGCGGACGCTCGAGAGCGCGACGCCGAACGCCTCCGCGACGACCATGGCGATCCGCGTGTTGACGCCCTGCCCCATCTCGGTCGCGCCGGTCGAGAGCTGAATCGTCCCGTCCTGGTGAACGTTGACGAGCGCGTTGCCCTGGTTGAGAAACCTCGTCGTAAACGAGATTCCAAACTTCACCGCGGTGATCGACAGGCCCTTGATCTGGGTCTTGGACCGGGCGTTGAACGCGCGGAGCTCCTCGCGCCGCGCTCGGTAGTCGCAGCGCGACTCGATGGCGTCGAAGAGCTCGGGCAAGAGGTTGTTCGCGAGCTTCTGGCCGTAGTGAGTGACGTCGCGGTCGGGCCCGCGATAGACGTTGCGCTTGCGCACATCGAGCGGGTCGATGCCGAGCCGGTGCGCGATGTCCTCGAGGACGTTCTCGATCATCGCCACGCCTTTGGGCCCACCGAAGCCGCGAAACGCGGTGTGCGGATGGACGTGCGTCCTGCACACCTGGCCGGTGACCTTCGCGTTGGCGAGGAAGTACGCGTTGTCCGAGTGGAGCATCGCGCGCTCCATGATCGACGTCGAGAGGTCCGCGTACGCGCCGCCGTCGGAGTAGAGCCGGACGTCGAGCCCGACGATGGTGCCGTCGTCCTCGTAGCCGACGGTGTAGTCGATCTCGAACGGGTTGCGCTTGCCCGTCATCACCATGTCGTCGTCCTTGGTGATCACGCAGCGCGCGGCGCGGCCCGTGCGCGCGGCGACGAGGGCGGCGAAGAAGGCGAAGGGAGCGCCTTGGGATTCTTTTCCGCCGAAGCCGCCGCCCATGCGCTTGACCACGCAGACGACGGCGTGCGCAGGAAGGCCCATGCCGTGAGCGACGACGTGCTGCACCTCCGTGGGGTGCTGCGACGAGGAGTGGATCTCGACCTGACCGTCCTCGCGGGGGTAGGCGATCGAGCACTGCGACTCGAGGTAGAAGTGATCCTGCCCCTGGATCTTCACGGTCCCGCTGGCGCGGTGAGGCGCCCGCGCGAGGGCCGCGTCGACGTCTCCGCGGACGATGTACCGCTCGCTGCCGATGAAGGACTTCGCGGCGATCGCGGCGCGCACCGACAGAATCGCCTCGAGCGGCTCGTAGTCGACCCGAACGAGCCTGCGCCCTTGCTCCATCGCCTCGCGCGTCTCGCCGGCGACGATCGCCACGGGCTCGCCCACGAAGCGAACGACGTCGTCCGCGATCAAGGGCTGATCTTGAATAATGGTGCCCCATAGGTTGTGGTGCACGTCCTTCGCGGTGTACACGCCGACGACGCCAGCAACGGCCAGCGCCTCGGCGCTGTGGATGGCGACGATCCTGGCGTGCGGCTCCGTCGAGAAGACGACGCCGACGTGCAGCTCTCCGGCGACCGCGGGGCGATCGTCGATGAACTCGCTCGCGCCGCGGACGTGGCCGCGCGCCGAGTCGTGCGAGGGGTCAGCGACGGGGTCGATGATCTTGATCACGCGAACACCTCCCCGCGCAGCTCGTGGCCGAATTTGCGGGCGAGGTTGCCCGCGAGGACTCGGCGTCCCTGCTCGCTGCCGCGCAGGTCGGACCGGGGCGAGATCGCCGCTTCGACCGCGGCGGCGACGCGCTCCCACGCGGCCTCGTCTCGCAGCGGGCAGCCCACGAGCAGCGCCTCGACCTCGCGCAAGCGCAGCACCGTAGGCCCGACGCCCCCGTACGCGACGCGCGCCTCGCGGATCGTCGCGCCGTCGTGCGCGAGAAAAAACGCCGCGCCGACGAAGCTGATGTCCAGGTCCCTGCGCTGACAGACCTTGTAGACCCGAAACGTCGCGCCGTCGCCGAGCGCCGCGAAGCGAACGCGCGTCACGAGCTCGTCCGGCGCCATCACGGTCTCGCGATAGCCCCGGTAGAACTCGTCGATCGGCACGCGACGCACGCCCCGCGCGCTCGACAGCTCGACCTCTGCCCCGAGCGCAAACAGCGCGGGGATCGTGTCGCCGATCGGCGAGCCAGTCGCGACGTTGCCCGCGAGCGTCCCGATGTTCTTGATTTGTGGTGACGCAAATACCCGCAGCAGCCTCGAGAAATCGGGCGCCGCCGTCGCCGCGGCGCGCTCGACTTCGCCGAGCGTGGCTCGCGCCCCGATGGTCAAGACGCCGTCTTCGAGCGTCGCGCCGTCGAGCTCGTGCAAAAGATGGAGGCTGATGGCGCGGCGCGACGTCCCCGCGGGCCAGAGCTTCTGCTTGTTGACCAGGACGCCGAGGTCGGTGTTGCCTGCGATGATTCGCGCGTCGGGGTGCGCGGCGCGAAGGGCGAAGAGCTCATCGAGCGTCGCTGGAGCGTCGATCGTCCCTCGCGCGCTGTCCTCGATGCGCAGCGAGTCCTTCGTGGCGGCGCCCAGCGACGACGCGATGTCCGCCGAGTGATGCCTCGCGACCACGGACTCGTACTTCTCGGGACGCACGTCCGCGGCGGCCTCGAGGATCGGGAGGTATCCAGTGCAACGACAGAGGTTGCCCGTCAGGTGATTGGCCACCGCCTTCGGCGACGCCTTTTCGTCGGGGTGGTGCTCGAAGTGGCCGAGCATCGCCATCACGAAGCCGGGCGTACAAAACCCGCACTGCGAGCCGTGCTTGTCGCACATCGCGCGCTGCACTTCGTGCAAGGCTCCGTCCCGCGCGACCGACTCGATCGTGAGGACGTGCGCGCCGTCGAGCTGCGCCATCGTCAGGATGCACGCGTTGACCGGGTCGAATCGCCACGGTCGATCTCCGCCCGGCCGGCCGACGAGGACGGTGCACGCGCCGCAGTCTCCTTCGGCGCACACGACCTTGGTGCCTGTCAGGCGCTCTTCGTAGCGGAGCCAGTCGGTGACTGTGAGAAACGCGGCGTCGCCGCGAACCTCGCGGCGCACGCCGTTGACGAACAAAACGATCGCGTCTCGCATGGGATATTGGAGCCAGCGAGGGTATCACGCAGTGCCGGACGCGAGGCAGCGACTAGCGTTGCATGGCCTCGCGAGCCACCTGCGCCATCGCCTCGGCGAGGTCGTCCTGGTCGTTGGGACACTCGGCGCGAACGAGCTCGATTCCGCGGTCGGACGCCCACGCCTTCGCTTCGATGTCCAGGTCGTAGAGCACCTCGACGTGATCCGAGAGAAACCCGATGGCGACGATGACCACTCGAGCTGCCTTTTCGCTGGCGAGCGCGTCGAAGCTCGCGACGAGGTCGGGCCCGAGCCAGGGGCCTTCGCTGGCCCCTTGCGACTGATAGGCGAGCGACCACCGATCGCGCGAGAGGCCGAGCTCCTTGGCGACCTCCTCGCACGCGTGCGAGACGAGCGTGGGGTAGGGATCTCCGCGCTCGACCACCATCGTGGGAAGGCTGTGCGCGGTAAACAGGACCCTCGTGCCTTCTTCGAGCGCTCCTGCGGCGCGCGCGCGCTGCGCAAAGACGCGGACCAGCGACGGGTGCGAGCCCCACGGCCCGACCTTGATGAGCGAAACGCGCTTCTCGGGGTCGAGCTCAGCGAGCGCCTGGGCCACGGGCTCGTGGTAGATGCCCGTCGAAAACGGCGCCGCAGGCAGCGAGACGAGCCGCTCGACGCCATCCGAAACCGCGCGCGACACGGCGTCGCGGATCGACGGCCCCCAGAGGCGCATTCCAACGTACCCGAGCGCCCCGAGCTTCGCTGCGGCACCGCGCGCCTGGCCTTCGGTGAGCTCGGTCAACGGCGAGCGCCCGCCGATCGCGCGGTATCGGTGCGTCACCTCGGTGATCAGCGCTGGCGAGGCAGGGCGGCCCCGGCGAATCACCGTCAAAAAAGCGGGGAGCTCTTCGAGCGATTGGACTGTTCCGTGCGCGGAGACGAGCAAGCCTGTGCGTGGTGCCATCGGTGTCTTCGGTGCGATGCCCGGACAGCCAGAGCGTTGTAAAGAGCGTACTCGCGCGCGGTTTGCGATACATTGCCGCGCCGTGAGTGAGACGAGCCGCCCCAAGACCATTCTGTGCGTTTCGAGCTTCTTCAAGGGCAATCGCTTCATCGAGCAGGCCAAGAAGCTCGGATGGAAGACGGTGCTCTTGACCGTCGAGAGCATTCTCAAAGAGCCGTGGTCGCGCCACGCGCTCGATGAAGTGTTCGCGATGCCCAACTTCACCGACCGGCGAGCGGTCATCAACGCGGTGGCGTTTCTCGCGCGGACCCGCAAGTTCGACCGCATCGCGCCGCTCGATGACTTCGACGTCGAGCTCGTGGCGCACCTCCGCGAGCACCTGCGCATCCCAGGCATGGGAGACACCACCGCGAGGTACTTCCGCGACAAGCTCGCGATGCGCGCCCGCGCCAAGGACCGCGGGATCCTCGTGCCCGACTTCGTCCACGCGCTCAACCACGACGAGGTGCGCCAGTACCTCGCCAACGTCGAGGGCCCTTGGGTGCTCAAGCCCCGCAGCGAGGCCTCGAGCGTAGGCATCAAGAAGATCCGCAAGCCCGAGGAGCTCTGGCCGATCCTCGAGCAGCTCGGCGACCAGCAGAGCTACTACCTCCTCGAGAAGATGATTCCTGGTGACTGTTATCATGTCGACTCGGTCATCTGGGAGAAGAGCGTCGTGTTCGCCGAGGCGAGCAAGTATCGGCGTCCGATGCTCGAGGTCTCGCACGAGGGCGGGATCTTCGCGTCGCGCTCGCTGCCGAGAGACGGCGACGAGGCCACCGCGCTGCGCGCGATCAACGCCGACGTGATCCGCGAGTTCGGTCACGTGCGCGGCGTCGCGCACACTGAGTTCATCCGCAGCGCCAACGACGGTCGCTTCTACTTTCTCGAGACCGCTGCGCGCGTCGGCGGCGCGGGGATCTCGGACCTCGTCGAGGCCGCCACCGGGGTCAACCTCTGGGAAGAGTGGGCGAAGATCGAGATCTCACAGGGAGAAACGCCCTACACTCCGCCCGCGGCGCGCAACGACTACGCAGGCATCATCGTGTCGCTCACCCGCTTCGAGCACCCCGACAGCGCGCCCTTCAACGATCCCGAAATCGTGTGGCGCATGAACGACAAGCCGTGGCACCTCGGCCTCGTCGTTCGCTCGGCAGACCCGGCGCGAGTCGAGCAGCTCATCGAGAACTACGTTCCTCGAATCCAGCGCGACTTCCACGCGGTGATTCCTCCCAAGGACCAGGCGACGAGCTGAGCGATCACCAGGGACGATCCCGTCAGCGTGATCGGTCGAAGGTGGGCTGTCCCAGGATCAGCCCGTCGACGTCCTCTTGACCACGAGGGCGACGGGTGTTGGTCCGGCGACCGGGCGAGTTCGTGCGCCGTCCCGGAGTTGCCGAGGGCTCGGTCGCCGCAACGCCCGCGTCCTGATCGGCCGCTTGTTGCCCAGCGCCCGCTGCCCCGACTTGCTCGCCCGTCGACGGCCCCGCTGTGCCCAAAGGCACAACAGGAACGCTCACCACCCGCTCGACCACTCGCGTCTGAACGTCAGGCTTTCTGGTCATCGCCACGATCGCCGTGACGCCCAGAGCGACGATCGCGACCGAGCTGACCACGGCGATCGCGATCAGCTTGCTCTTGCCACTCACGCCTGGCTGAGCGATCGACGTGCTCGGGTTGGTCGTCGTACCCGTGCGACGCACCTCCGAGACCACGAACTCACCTGTCCGCTTCTGGGACGCGCTCATCGGCGTCGGCGTCTGCGTCGACCACCCGCTTCGAAGCCGCGCTCGCTCGCGCGCGAGCTTGTCACCGACGGTGAGCTTCACGAAATCCGCGACGACGTGCGTCGGCGCCGCGAACCCGAGCGCCTCGAGCGCTCGCGCGAAGTCCTGCGCGCTGTTCCACCGACGAGCGGGGTCGCGCTCGAGCGCTCGCATCACCACGGCCTCGACCTCAGCGGGGATCGACGGGGCCACGGCGCTCAACGGCGTGACCTCGTGATGCAGGATCACGCCGATCGTCTCCATGTCCGTCGCCGCGCGAAACAAGCGTCGACCCGAGAGCATCTCCCAGCACACGACGCCCATCGCGAACACATCGACGCGACGGTCGATGCCGGTGGGGTTGGTGAGCTGCTCGGGCGCCATGTACGCGATCTTGCCCTTGAGCTCTCCCTCTCTCGTGTGGCTCGCCCGGCCCGCGGCCTTGGCGATCCCGAAGTCCGTCACCCGCGCGACGCCGTCGATCCCGACGAGCACGTTCTGCGGCGAGATGTCGCGATGGATCAGGTCGAGCGGCGCTCCGTCGTCGTCCCTCAGGTCGTGCGCCGCGTGCAGCCCTTCGAGCGCGTCGATCGCGCAGCGCATCGCGATCGGCAGCGGAAGCCCCTCGCGTTGGCGCGTGACGTGCTCTTTGACGAGCCCCGAGAGCCGATCGCCCTCGACGTACTCCATCACCAAGAAGGGCGCATCACCATCCTCGACGTCGAGCGTCGCGACCACGTTTGGATGGCGAATCCTCGCTGCGAGCCGCGCCTCTTCGATGAACGCCGAGACGAACTCCTCGTCTCGCTCGAGGTGCGGGTGCATTCGCTTGATCGCGACCAGCCGAGAAAAACCTCGGGCTCCGACCGCGCGACCGAGAAACACCGTCGCCATTCCGCCCGAGGCGATTTCACCCAACAGCTCGTAGCGACCGAGGCGAATGCCATCGGTGTTGGCTGCCAACGCTGTTTCGGTGCCCGCCTCTACGGTCACTGCCCCGAAAGCGTGCCCCGTTGCCGAGGCGTTGTCACGTCCCGAGCACGCTTGCCGCCACGCCGATCGGATTTCGTCGACGACGCGGCGCTGCGTCACGCGATCGCACGGCGCAGTGCATCACACGCGCGTACACTGTACGCAATCAGAATTGACCGACGACCGCAGCACCGCCAAGCGTCGGCAACAGAGAAATCGTTGTCGATTGCGAAGCCGGGGGCTGCTCGCTCGCCGCGGGACGAGCCGGCGCAAACGACCACCGCGTGAAGACCGCGAAGCCCACAGCAGCGGCGGTCACGACGGAGCCGGCGACCAACAATCCCGTCGTTCGATCCTCCGCCGCGTACACGGCGCGCTCCTGCTCGGGGATAAAAATTCCCATATTCGCGTTCTCGATGAGGCGCCGTCCGCGCGGCAACGCATCGGCGACCCACGCGATCGTCGCGCCCGTCAGCAGCCCGAGGCCGACGACTCCGGTCGCGATCGGAACCGCTGGATGAAACCGAAACGCAGGCGGCGGCGGAGGAACCACCGGCGCCGTATCACGGCGCGGCGGTGGGGGCGGCGGCGGCGGACGGCTGAAGGCGACTTCGCCCGTCGCGCCCGCGCGCGCTTCGATCGTTCGACGCTGCGCGAGCGTCTCGCCGAAATGCGCGGTGAGCGTGCGCGAACCGGGCTCGAGAAAGAAGTCTCGTCGCGTCTGGAGCACGCCGTCGACCTCGACCTCGCACTCAGCGTCGCAGGCGATCACCGCGCGAAACAGCTGCGGTGTGAGCTCGGTCAACGACTGCTGCGCGATGCGCGACGCGGCGCGCTGCGTGGGATAGCGCTCGAGCATCTCGAGGGCCAGCGTCGCGGCGCGAGTCATGTGATACGCGCCCTCGCTCTGGCGATGCGATCGGATCGCGCCGAGCAACGCTTGCCACGACGGAGCGCTTCGATACGACGCTTCGTAGAAGTTCGCCGCGGCGTTGAAATCGCGGCGCAAGTAGCGCTCACCCGCGCGGCGAAAGGCCTCTTCTGCGGCCCGAACGTCCTGTGCGTGCGCGTCTCGCGCGACGCTCGTGGTCGCGACGAGCGCGCTCAACGCGAGGATCGCAGGCAGCCATCGTGCTCTTCGGGCAGTGCGGCGAAGCTCCATCTGCGGCAGCGATGGTACACCGTCTCGCCGTCGACAATCACCGATCGTAGCGCTTCTCGATGGTCGATCGGCTGGTGACCGCCTCGCGCGCGAGCTCGTCGGCGCGCTCGTTGAGCAGCACGCCCGAGTGCCCAGGAACGTAGTGCAGCGTCACGTTGCGCCGCCCAGCGAGCTTCGCGCGGATGGCGAGCACCAGCTCGGTGTTGGCCTTCGCCTTCCAGCCCTTGGAGAGAACGCCGATCGAATACTGCGAGTCGGTGTGAATCGCGAGCGGCCGCGTGTCGTCCGGCGCCGCTTCGAGCGCGCGCAACACCGCCGTGAGCTCGGCGATGTTGTTCGTCCCTGTCCCGAGGTACTCGCTGCGCTCGAGGCGCGAGCGGCCGTCGATGAGCACCATTCCAAGCCCTGCGGGCCCGGGATTTCCGCTGCAAGCGCCGTCGGCGTACACGATGATCGCGCCGTCGGCGATCTTGGGTCCGTCGACCCCGCCCTTCGCGAGGGCCGCCGCCTTCGTCGTGCGCGTCCCGCCCTTGCTCGGCCCGGCCCCGTCTTCGACCACCGCGCAGTGATCGTCGGGCATCACTTTGGAGCCGTCGATCGGCTCGAGGTTCTTCACCGCCGCGTGGTAGGCCTTCGGGACCTTCGCGTTGTAGCGGATCTCGACGCGGCCCGCGGCTGCGATCGGGTTGCCTTCATCGTCGACGCGAGCCCACACCTCGCTGTCCCTCAATCGCATCTTTCGCCACGCCATCGTCGCTGACCTGTCCACGTCGGGATAACACCGCTCGCGACGAGCGGGGTACTTTTCGAGCGTCACCCATCGGATGCAAACCTCCCCACCGAGCCCGGCGCTCCCGAGCACTGCTCGCGCGTTGATCGTTGTGGCGCTGATCGCCACGGCGCTCGGCGGGTACGCGCTCGGGCGGCGCGCGCGAGGGCGCGAGGGCGCGAGCGCTTCTCAGGCTCAGCGCGCGTCGATCGACCCTGCGACGATCGTTCCTCACGGAACGCGCTTCGTGCTCGCGGTGGATATCCACCGCGCGCGCAGCGCTCCGTCGACAGCGGAGCTGTTCTCGTCGTTTGTCGGCGACGATTGCCGCGGGCGGATCGCGCCGCGCGTGCAGCGAATGTTCGTCTTTGCGAGAGACGCGACGCTCGACGAGAGCGCCTTCGTCTTCGAGACCTCGGCGCAGCGCGACGAGCTCGCGCAGTGCCTCCGCGACGGTCGATCGAACCTCGACCGCACGACCGTTCGCTACCGCGGGATCGAGCTGTCTCGCGCGGGCTCTCAGCGACCGAGGGAGCTGCTGCCTACGCAGGACACGAGCGACGTCGCCGCGCTGCCCGGCGGGCTCTTGATCGCGGGCCCCTCGAGCGCCGTCGCCGCGATCATCGACCGCGCGTTGGACCCCGCGCCCTCCGACGCGGCCTCCGCGCTCGGGCCGCCGCTGAGCGCCCTGCACGACCGGCTCGACCGCGGCTATACGGTCGCGCTGTTGTCGCTCGCGCGACCCACGACCGGCAGGCTCGGCTCGCTGTTCGCCAACGTCGAGGGCTTCGCGGTCGGGCTCTACGCCCGCGATCGTCTTCGCGTCGAGGCGCACTTCGTGAGCAACAACTTCGACACGCCGCGGACGCTCGCAGACACGCTCGTGCTCCAGCGAGACGAGGCGCGGGCGCAGGTCGCTCTGCCGAATCTTCAGCGCATCCTCGGCGAGCTCCGCGTCGACCGACTCGCCACGAGCGTTCGGCTTCGCGCGGAGCTGTCTGCGAGCGACGTCGCGTCGGTCGTCGCCGCGCTTCGCCTCGCGCTCGCGAGCGCGGCGGACGCCCCCGACGGCCCAGCGGCTCTCGCAGAGGACTCCGCGGACGGAGGACGCCGCGCGGACGCAGCACGGTGATCCTCACTCCGTCGTTCTACCGCTTTTTCTTCTTCGGAACGTCCGTCCCCGCGAGCAGCGTCGGCGCTCCACCAGGCTCGTCCACCTTCACCGGATCTTCGACGGTGCGATCTTCGAGCGACACATCCCAGCTCTTGGCCGCGTCGCCCTTGGGCGCTCGATCGACAGCGCTCGACGCAGACTTGGACACCGGGCGAGTGCCTCGCGGCGCGCCGAGCAGCGCGTCGACGGCGTCGAGCAGACGATCAGCTTCTTCGCTGGCGACGCCCACCAGCTCGAGCGAGCGCGAGTCCTTGGTGCGCACGAGCAGCCGCGTCTTGCCGGTGACCCCCGGCCACACTGCGCGAAGGACAAGCTCGAGCCCGACGCCGAGCAAGATCATTCCGATCCCGATCGCCACGACGGCGAACCATTTCGCTCCCACGCCTTCGAAGACGCGTTTTGCGCCCAAAAGCGTGCCGATCAAGAGCCCGGCGATCGACAGCGCCGCGGGCGCCGAAGGAAAGCGAACCTCTTTGCGCAGCTCGACCAGCTCACGCACGGGCATGCGAACGTCCCACGTCTGCAACGTCCGACCGAGGACCTCGCTGTGCCCGACGAGCCTGAGCGCTTCGCCCTCGAGCGACAGGGTCGCGGGTCGCCGAAACGAAAAGACCCACCCTCCGACGGTGCGCGTGAGGCCGCGAAGCGCGCCCCACCCGATGAGCGATCCCGCGAGCCGCGCCCAAAACCCTCGCGCGTACCCTTCGACGTCGACCGCGACGCTCACGATCGAAGGATCGCCGTCGCCGCGCGAGGCCGGCGCTTCATCGCCGTCGTCAACGACGAGCCCTCGCAGCGCGCGAACAGCTTCCGTCGCCCGCAGCGAGCCTGCGTCGATCGAGGACTCGGTCAACAGCTTCTGAAACCGCTGCGCCGTGTCGGACTCGAGCGAGTCGCGCGCGGCTTCGTAGGGCGCGTACGGGCCGGTAAACTCCAGCCAATCGAGGTCGGCGAGGCGGGCGCGAACCTTCGCAGGACCTCCCTCTCCGTCGAGGATCTCGCCGACGTGCCGCGCGAGCAGGACGCTCACGACGGCGCGCTCGAGCGCGCTCTTGGGTCCGCGGCGCAGCACTTCGATGGGCCGGATGCCGTCGACCTCGCCGGTCGCGTCGGTGGCTCCGACGGCTCCGCAGCGAGCTTCGACTTGTTGGTGTGAAACGGCGCCGGTGCGCGCCTCGGCCTGTGCGAGGAGGACCTCACCCACGACCCTCGAGGCAGCGCGAACGTCAGCGCGTGTTTTTCGAGCGAGCGAGTCCGCTGCGGCGCGGAGCGTATCGCGGTCGAGGAGTGTCATCGGTGTGCCTGCGGGCGGGAGGGTGTCACGAACCGCCCCCTTGCGTCTCGATCTGTCGAACCTCGCGCAACGACGCGCGAATTTGCTCGAATTGCGCCCGCTCGCGCGCCAGGACGTCGGGCCTCGACGAGGACAAGTCCGTGCGTTCGAGCGGATCGGACGAGAGGTCGAAGAGCTCGGGGCGTCGAGGGTTGCGGACGAGGAGCTTGTAGGGCCAGCGGATCATGGCTCGGCGCGTTCCGTTGTAGGGGCCTTCGGGCAGCTCGCAGTAGACAGGTCGCGGCGTGGCTTCGGCGCCGAACATCTCTGCGACGAGGCTCTGGCCCGTGACGAAGTCTTCTGCGGTCGGCGCAGGGACCGGCAGACGAAGCAGCTCGAGCACGGTCGGCAGCAAATCGATGTGCCCTCGCGGCGTCTCGATGTGCCTCGCCGCGACGCCCGGAACGTGAATCATCCACGGAACACGCACAAGCTCCTCCCACAGCTCGACGCCGTGCCAGGACATTCCGTGCTCTCCGAACGCCTCTCCGTGGTCCGCCGTGATCACCACGACGGTGCGATCGGCGTATGGCCTCTGCGCGAGGCGATCGAGGATTCGACCGATCTGCCGGTCGGTGAAGGCCACTTCTGCGTCGTACTTTCCGCGCTCGGTCCGAGAAAACGGCGGGATTTCCGGGTGAAGTACGTACTGCTTGTGCGGGTCGAAGAAGTGCGCCCAGAGCATGAACCGCCCGGCGGTGAACTGAGCGTCGTCGAGCAACGCGAGGGCCTTGTCCGCGACGCGCGCGTCGGTGCTCACGCTCTCGCCGGCCTCGCCTCCAGGCGTGGCGCTCACGTCGATGCGCTCGACGCCCTGAAAGAGCCCGAACCGCGGGTTGAAATAGAAGTGCGAGGCCACCGACGCCGTGCGAAATCCCGCGCTTCGCGCGCGCTCGGCGAGAAACACGTTGCCTCGATCGGGATAGCGGACGAAGTGATTGTCGTCGCGGACGCACTCGGTCGGATAGCGACCGGTCATCAAGGGACCGATCGATCGACCTGTGTACGAGCTCATCGCGTAGGCGCGATCGAAGACCACCGATCGCGCGGCGAGCCGATCGAGGTTGGGCGACAGCTCTCTGGGGTTGCCCGCGTAGTGAAGGTCCCAGCGCAGCGTGTCGACGGTGATGAACACGAGGTTTGCGTCGCGGGGCAGCGTTCGCGCGATGCGCTCTGCCAACGAGGGCGGTGGCGGCGGCGGCGCGGCGCGCACGATCACGGGCGCGTCGGCGCCCGAGCAGTCCTCGTCGACGCCGTTTCCCGCGATGTCTCTCGCGTCAGGAAATCTCCTGGCGTCTCGGTCGTCACAGTCGCCACCGCCGAAGAGGGCGCTCGCGCCGTCGCGGTCGCGGTCGGTGCGCCTTCGGAGCGCCCGCAGCACGACGCGGGCGACGCCCGAGCGCGACTCGATCACCGTCGCCGAGGGCGAGCGCTCGAAGCGAAGGGCCGTCTCGCGCAGCGCGGCGCCGGCGATCGCGAGGCTCGAGAGCGCGGTCACGACGGCGAGCGACCAGCGCCGAGAACACGCCCATGAAATCAAAGCGCCTAGAGAAAGCGCGCCCGCCAACGTGAGGACGGGGGACAGATCCAGCTCGGGTTTCTTCAGCACGCCGTAGGCGCCGAGGACGCCGCCGCGTCCGTGGATGTCTCCGGTCGCGACCCCCACCGAGAGCAGAATCACAGCGGCGATCGCGCCGATCGCCCACGGTCGAGCGATCGAGCCGAGCGCTCCCTCGCGCGGGTCCGCAGAGAGCGCGCGTCCCGCGAGGCGCATCGCGACGAGCAGCGCGACACAGAGCGCGACGGTCAGCGCGAAGAGCGCGGCGGACTGAGCGAACGCCGCGAGCCCCACGTGATGAAACGCGGTCATGAAGAAGGCCCCCGCCCGCGCAGCGAGCCCCACCCAGAGCGCGGCGAACGCAGGCGCGCACAGGGCGAGCGCGCGCAACGTCCGAGCGCGCTCGATCGTGGCGTCGTGCCAGTCGGCGACGCGCGCGACGCGACGCGCAGAGACGAGCACCGCCAGCGGAACGAGCACGAGCGCGATCACCGCGGACGACGGCGCCTGAAGGGCCGCTTCGCGCAGCGCGGCGCCCCCGCGGTCGACGGGCGTTCGAAGGGCGCCCGCGAGGGCGGCGGCGACGAGGGTGCCGAGCAGCGAGCCGCCGAGCGCAGAGAGGGCGCGGCGCGGCGCGGACGCGCGCGGGTCCGCAGCAGAAGCGAGAGCTCCAGTTGTCACGAGCGATCGGCGCGCACCCTACGGTCGATCGCCGGCGCTCGTCGAGTCCACAGCGAACGCCGAGCGACGCTTCGTGGCGCCCCGACGCTCAGCGCACCACGCCCGACGCGCGCAGTCGCGCGATGGTCTCTGCGTCGTACCCGGCGCGTTCGCGCAGGACTTCGTCGGTGTGCTCGCCGAGACGAGGGACGGGGCCGTGCGTTTCTCCCTGCCATTCGCCCTCGAACTTGATCGGGTTGCCCGCAGCGCGCACGGCGCCCGCGGGCCCCTGATCGAGCGTGGCGATCATCTCTCGCGCCCGCACCTGCGGATCATCGAACACCTGGTCTACGCGCTGAACCGGCGCCGACGGAACGCCCTCTCGCTCGAACGCCTCGCACCACTCGCGGGCGCTCTTCTCTCGGAGCTTGGGCTCGATCGCCGCGAGCAGCTCGCCGCTGCGCGCGCGGCGTTGGGCGTGGGTCGCGAGGCTCGGGTCATCGACCCATGAATTCAAGCTCAACGCCCGGCAGAAGCACGGCCAGAACCGGTCGGTGAAGACCGCGACGACGACCGCGCCGTCCTTCGCCTCGAAGGACTGATAGGGCCACGCGTACGCGTGGGCGCTGCCTTGCGGGCCGAGCACAGGGCCGCCGTTGAGCGCGTACGTCGCTGCATACGCGAGGAGCGCCACCTGACAGTCGAGCAGCGAAAGGTCGATCGCCCGGCCGCGACCGGTCCGCTCGCGGTCGAACAGGGCGCTTGCGATGGCGAGGGCAGCGAACATTCCGCCCGCGAGATCGCCGAGCGGCGGGCCCATTCGAACGGCGGGGCGACCGGGCTCGCCGGTGATGGACATCGTTGCGCCGCGGGCTTGGAGGGTGAGGTCGAAGGCGGCGTTGTCTCGATCGGGTCCAGTGCGGCCGAAGCCGCTCATGCCGCAGACGATCAAGCGCGGGTTGATTCGGTGCAACGTTTGGTGATCGCAGCCGAGCTTCTCTGCGACGCCGACGCGAAAATTCTCGATGACGACGTCGCTCTCTCTCGCGAGCGCCCAGAGCACCTCGCGCCCTTCGGGCCGCTCGAGGTCGAGCACGATCGAGCGTTTGGACCGATGAAACGCAGCGAAATACACGCTGAGCTTGTGCTCGCCTTCGCCCACGAAGGTGGGCCCCATCGCGCGCACCTCGTCGCCTCCGGGCCGCTCGACCTTGACGATGTCCGCGCCGAGGTCCCCGAGCAGCATCGCGCCGTACGGTCCGGCCACCATCCGCGTCAAGTCGAGCACGCGCACCCCTCGAAGCACTGAGAGCAATCGATCCTCCGGCGTGTTTGCGGTCACCCGACACAGCAGCGATCACGGCGAGCGGTCATGGAGCGGCGGCGGGGCGCGGGCCGATCCGAATCGGGTGGCTCGCGATCTCGTGCGCGAGCGCGGCGCGCGTGGGATCCGTGAGGGGCGAGATGTTCCACTGGATCATGCGATCGAGCGCCGCGGCGAGCAGCGCCAGTTCGGTCTGCACCCGCACATCGCAGCCCGCCCCGCTGGTGAGCTCCGCGGGGAGCGACGCGCAACGATTCAGCGCGCCGTTCGCCAACGCCCCGGCCGCGCGCACCGACCCGAGCGCCTCGTGCGCCCGCGCGGTGTGCAAAGACACCCGACCGTCCCGTTGGACGTGAGCGGGCGCCCTCGAGACCACGTCGACCACGAGCCTGGGCGGCATGTGAAGGTCGAGGTAGCGCTGGGTGAGCGTTCGGAGGGCGATCGCGTTTTCGGGCTCGCGCGCCACCAGCTCCTCGAGCGAGGCGAGCGACAGCCGCTGGACCGAGCGAGGGTCCATGACAGGGCGAACAAAGGCGACGTTACCGGCGAGGTAGACGGTCGCGATGGCTCCGACGACGGCGAGCTGCGTGCGCCAACGCATCGATAGTTGATCGGAGACGCTAGCACGACCGACGCCCGAGAGCGTACGGTCCTTCCGCAGGTCTCGCTTCGTGAACGCCGACGCCATCCAATCGTTGCGAAAATCTCTGGGGTTGTCTCAGCGCGAGCTCGCCGAGGCGCTCGCGATCGAGGTCGCCATCGTGCGCGATTGGGAGTCGGGCGAGCAGTTCGCGACCAAGGCGCACTGCGAGGCGATGGAGAAGCTCCGCGAGCACCCTCCCCCCAAGCGTTCGCGCAAGGCCAAGACGCCGATGCAGTCGCTGGCCGACCCGGAGTTCTGGCGCCTGACGCGAAAGCTCCTGGCGCACGCCCCCCTCCGCGCCGCGTGCGAAAAGCTCGCCGCCGAATACGAAGACCCCCTCGACAACGAGCGCTCGGGATAGCACCGAAGCGACGCTGCGATCGATTCAGCGCTCATGGCTCGAGACCCTCTCAATCCCCTGCACAACCCGGGCGTCGCCCAGGCGCTCTCGATTCGCGGACACGAGCTCGTCGCGTTTTCGATCAGCGGCGTGAGCACGTATGTGCTCGCACCGAGCCTCGACGCGTGCTTCGACATGGGCCACTGCCCCGTCGAGGGAGCGCGCCTTCGCAACGTCCTGCTCACGCACTGCCATCAAGATCACGCGCTCGGCGTGATCAGGCACCGCGCGATCCGACAAATGTGGGGCGATTCGCCGTCTCGGGTGTTCGTCCCCGAAGAGTCACGCGCGGCGTTGCTGGCGGTCCTTCGCGCGGTGGACGCGATGGAGGGACGCGGTCGAGAAGACACGCTCGAGCGCGACGTCACTGGCGTCCGCGCGGGTGAGACCTTCGAGCTGTCCAAGCGCTGTCGCGTCGAGGCGTTCGACGTCGTTCACAAAGCGCCGTCACGGGGATACAGCGCGATCGAGCGTCGGCGCGCGCTCAAGGCCCCGTTCGTGGGGCGGCCCGGGGTCGAGCTCGCCGAGGCCCGAAGGCGGGGCGAGGAGCTCTACGACTACACCGATCAGAGGACCATCACGTACATCGGCGACAGCACGATCGAGACGCTCGAGCGCGTGGACCCGAGCGTCCTGGACTGCGACGTGCTGTTTCTCGAGGCGACGCACGTCGGGGCGACGGACCCTGCCGTCAGCGAAAAGTACGGGCACACCCACCTGAACGAGCTGGCGGCGCTGTTTCGACGGGCGCCCGAGCGCTTCGGCCGGTCACAAATCGTGTTGAAACACTGGTCGACCCGGTATTCTCGGAGCGAGATCACCGAGGCGCTCCGGGCCCTTCCGCCGGCGTTCGGCGCCCGAATTACGGCGCTCCTTTGAGGGATCGACACCTGAGCCCGACCGGCCATGAACCGCAACGAGGGCCGTTGACGCCGATTTTAGCGCCGGTATCCTCGCGGATCGTGCGCACCGATGCGCGATCCCTCGAAGCAACCTACGCGCACGTCATGCGGCCGAAGGGCAACACACACAAAGCAGAACTCGACGAACGATCGTCATTCGTATGCATTGTGCTCCCTGAATCCCTGGTAGATTTCACCTCGCGCGGGTGACCGCAGGCGACGCTCGCGCCCATGTTGGCGAGCGTCGCAGCGATTCCGGCGCCGCAATCATCACCCACTCCCAACACTCCCACTCTCGTTCACTGGTTCGTTCAAAGGTTTCGGAGACACAATGGCGACGGAAGACTCGCGTAAGTTGTTCATGGCGGGGTTGCCCGAGAGCGTCACAGAAGACGCGCTGCGCAACCTGTTCTCGGAGACGGGCGCCACCGTCACCGAAGTGTCGCTCCCGCGCGATCGCGCGACGGGACGACCCCGCGGGTTCGCGTTCGTTCGGCTCGGCAGCGAAGACGAGGCCAACCGCGCTCGGCAAGAACTCGACGGGCGAATCGTCGACGGACGCCCGATCTCAGTGCGGCCGTTTCACGCGGATCCTCCTGGCGGACGGGAGGCCGGCGATCGCGGCCCGCGCCCGCGTCGCGAGGACGGCGGCGGCGGATACGGTGGCGATCGTGGCGGACCGTCCCCCGTTGGCGGCGGCGGCGGATTCGGCGGCGGAGATCGACCCGAGCGCCCCGGTGGCTTCGGCGATCGCGGACCGCGACCCTCCGGTGGGATGGGTGGTCCGCCGCGTGGCGGCGACGCTCCGGATCGGACGTTGTACGTCGGCAATCTGCCGTACGACGCCGCGCAAGAAGAGATCGAGGGATTGTTCTCGAGCGTGGGCGCAGAAGCTCCAGCGCGCGTGTACATGCCGGTCGATCAAGACGGTCGCAAGCGCGGGTTCGGCTTCGTCACGATGGCGAGCGCCGAGGCAGCCAACGCGGCGCTCGAGGCGCTTCGCGGCGCAGAGCTGCGCAGCCGACGACTCGTCATCAACATCGCGCATCCCAAGGGCGAGCGGCCCGCGGGCGGCGGCGATCGTCCCGAGCGATCCGGCGGCGGCGGCTACGCTGGCGGCGGACCTCCGGGTGGCGGAGGCTTCCGTAACACCGGCGGCGGTGGCGGCGGCTTCAGCGGCGGTGGTGGCGGTGGCTACGGCGGCGGAGCGCCGGGTGGCGGAGCTCCGGGCGGCGGTGGTCCTGGTGGCGATCGCAGCCGAGGCAAGCCCGGCGACCGCGGTCGTCGTCGCGACAACGACGGCGATGGTCGCGGAGGCGCGGGTCGCGGTCGTCGCGGTGAGGACGAAGATTGGCGCTCCAACGACTGGGAAGACGAGTGATCGTCTGAGTCGAAGCGCCGGGGGCAACAGCGCGCAGCGAACTGCAGTCGAGGGGGCCGTCGCTTCGCTCGCTGCCGCGCGCGTTGCATAGCGGCTCCGCGCTCGCGCGGAGAGCGTCGATGTGTCCGCGCGAGAGCCGTGCTACGGATCGCGCGCGATGCCCATCGTCACAGCCACTGAGGTCTCGCGCGCGTACGGCGCGCGCGTGGTTCTCGACCGCGTTTCCGTCGCGATCGAGCCGAAAGAGCGCGTGGGCTTGCTCGGCGCCAACGGCTCAGGAAAGAGCACGCTCGCCAAAATGTTGGCGGGCATCGAACCGCCGGACACCGGGACGATCGCCACGCGACACGGGTTGACCATCTCGTACCTCGAGCAAGAGCCGCGCTTCGCGCCGGGAGTCACCGCGTATCAAGCGGTCGAGCAGGCGCTGTTGCGATGGCGCGCGGCGATGGCGCGGTACGAGGCGATCGCCGAGCGCGTCGCGCGCGGCGAGGGATCACCGGAGGCGCTCGCGAAGGAGCAGTCCGACGCGGCCGAAGAGGTCGAGCGCCAGGGAGGGTGGGACCCTTCGCACCGCGTGAGAAACTTTCTCGAGCGGCTCGGGGTGACGGACACCAACGCGCCGGTCGATCGCATGTCCGGCGGTGAGCGGAGGCGCGTCGCGCTCGCGCGAATCCTCGCCGAAAACCCGGAGCTCGCGGTGCTCGACGAGCCCACCAACCACCTCGACCCCGACACGGTCGAGTGGCTCGAGGACTACCTCGTCGACAGCTTTCCAGGAGCGATCTTGTTGGTGACGCACGACCGGTACGTGCTCGACCGCGTCGTCACGCGCATCGTCGAGATCGACCGGGGACGCGCGACGACGTTCGAGGGAAACTACGCGAAGTACCTGACCATCCGCGAAGAGCGCGCCGCGCAAGAGGCCCGCGAAGAGGCCAACCGTCAAAACATCTTGCGCATCGAGCGCGACTGGCTCTCGCGGCAAGCACCCGCGCGAACGACGAAGCAAAAAGCCCGAATCCAGCGCGCGATGGAGCTCGAGAGCGAGGCGCGCGCCGCGCACAACCTGCGACGTGGAGAGGGGCTGGCCACGTTCGACGCGGGGAGCGTGCGCGGGAGCAAGCGACTCCTCGAAGCGCGCGGCGTCGCCAAGAGCTTCGGCGAACGCGAGCTGTTCTCGGGGGTCGACCTGATCGTTCAGAAGGGCGAGCGCATCGGCGTCGTCGGCCCCAACGGCGCAGGAAAGACCACGCTCGCGCGGATCCTGCTCGGCCAGATCGCGCCCGATCGCGGCGAGGTCACGCTCGCGCCGAGCGCGGTGACCAAGTACCTCGATCAAAACCGCTCGGACCTCGACGAAGACTCGCTGGTGATCGACGCGGTCGGCGACGGCTCCGACAAGGTGCGCCTGGGCGATCAGTGGATGCGCGTCGAGAGCTACCTCGATCGCTTCATGTTCGGCGCCGACAAGCTGAGGCAACGGGTGAGCGGGCTGTCCGGCGGAGAGCGGGCGCGCCTCGCGCTCGCCCGAATGCTGCGCGGAGAAGCGAACGTCCTCGTGCTCGACGAGCCCACCAACGACCTGGATCTCCCGACGTTGGCGGTGCTCGAACGGATGCTGCTCGACTTCGACGGAGCGATCCTGGTGATCACCCACGACCGCGCCTTTTTGGATCGCGTCGCGACGCACACGATCGCCTTCGACGGCCGCGGGAGAGTCACGCGCTACGCAGGCGGCTACGAGGACTACCGCGCGCAGCGAGCGCTCGAAGAAGAGCGCGAAAAGACCGCGAAGGCCGAGCGCGAGGCGGCCGAACGCGCCCAGCGCGCAGCGCAGAGCGGGCAGAGCACCGACAAGAAGCGCGGCAAGTCCGCGCTGACCTGGGCCGAACAAAAAGAGCTCGACGCGCTGCCCGCGAAGATCGACGAGGCAGAGTCCGCGGTCACCGCGGCGCAGAGCGTCCTCGACGACCCTGCGCTGTACACCAAGGGCGCCGAGGGGATCGCGCGAGCGAACCGCGCGCTGAAGGACGCGCAAGCGGCGCTCGACGCGCTGATGGAGCGATGGGAAGCGCTCGAGACCAAGAAGGGCTGAGCGGAGAGCAGCCCGCCGTTGCGCTACCGTAGCGCTCTCGTCGCACCCATGTCCGCCGTCAGCGACAAAACAACGCACCCCGCGGTTCGCTCGTGGCGCGGCGCGGTCGATCAGTTCTCTCGCAAAGATCGCAAGGACACGCGCGGCGCGCGGGCGTTGCTCGCGGCGCTCAACGCGAGGACCCCGAGGATTCCCGAGGCGCAGCTCGGCGAGCACACGACCGCCGAGAGCCTTCGTCTCTACGCGCGCGAAGAGCGCGCGCCCGGCGAGCCGCTGGATCCCGTGCTGAACCTCGCCGCCGCGGCGCTGTCGCAGCCGTCGTTCGAGCGGCTCTACGCGCTCGCCCAAGCGTGGGATCCCGCGGGAGACGCGGACGAGTCCGTCGCCGACGCGATGCAAGTGAGCATCTCGCATTGGTGGGCAAACGCCCCGTCGGCCAAAGAGATGCTCATGCTCGTCGGCGCGCTCGACCCCGGCGCGCGAACCTCTCCGAAGCTCCCTCGCGTCGTCGCGCGATCGCTCGTGGCCTTGGCCGGACGCATCGACAGCGACGAGGCCGAGGTCGTTCACGCGATCGCGGCGCAGCTCGTCGCGTGGCTCGAAGACGAGCGCGACGCGAGCCCGCTTCGACGCGCGGCGGACCTCGCAGCGACGTATCGAGCCGAGTTCAACGCGCGGTATCGACGCCTCGAGCTCTCTGCAGAGCGGCAAGTGCTGTGGTCGTTCGTCGACTCGTGCGCCTCGACGATCGGCTCGATGCAAACGCTGCTGCTCGGTCCGTCGATCGCCAACTGCTCGGGGCTGCTCGACGCGCTCGACTGGCTCTGGGGACGCTGGGGCAAGAGAGCCGACGGCTTCGAGCTCGATCGCACCGCGCGGTTCGTCGATGCCGCAGCGATCACCCGGCAAGAGATCCACTGCCCCGAGCTGCGCGCGTGCCTCGCCGTCGCTCGCAAGACCGCCCTCGAATAGCGCCCGCTGCGGTTACATCCGCGCAGGGTGTGCTCGGTGGACGTGCTTCGGGTCGCACCACGACGCTGCGCAGAGATCGAGGGCGAGATCGGCGTCGAAGTCCATTCTCCGCGGCGCATCTGGCACAATCGTTTGTTGCGCGTCGAGGCGCTGACGTCGTCAGGCGCCGTGACGAGCCCTCCGCACCGCAGAAATAAGCGCCCATGAAATCAATTCCGCTTGCCCGCTTCGCCTCGATCGTCGCGCTGTTGACCGTCGGAGCGTGCACCGCTCCGCCCGGACCGTCCGACGCGACCCCAGACCGCGCCGATGGCGTCGTCGTGGACACCGGCGTTTCGCCGGATGGAGCGGTGATCGACACGGGCCTGCCCGACGACGCGTCGATGGACAGCGGCGTCGAGACGGACACGGGCCTCGGGATGGACGTGACTCCGCCGCCGGACATCGTCGTTCCGGACTCGACGACGATGTGCCCGGCTCGTCGCGGGGACTGCGACGGCAACCCCGGCAACGGCTGCGAGGCGGACCTCTCGCTCCCGAGCAACTGCGGCCGATGCGGCAACGTCTGTCCGGCGGGCCAGCCGATGTGCGCCGTCGACGGCAGGTGCACCTCGGGCTGCGTGGTCCCGACCCACGTTCTTTGCAGCGGGAGCTGCACGGACGTCCAAGGCGACCCTCGCAACTGCGGCGCCTGCGGAACCGTTTGCCGCGCCGATCAATCCTGCGCGGCGGGACGGTGCTCCTGTCCCCCGACGCGCATCGACTGCGGCGGTCGGTGCATCGACGGCCAGTCGGACCCGATGAATTGTGGTGCGTGTGGAGTCACCTGTCCCGCCGGCCGCAACTGCGTCGCCGGGGCGTGCTCGTGCCCGAGCGGCGAGACCAACTGCGGCGGCATGTGCGTCGGCCTCCTCAGCAACGCCAACCACTGCGGCGCCTGCTTCAACGCGTGCCCGCCGACCCGACCGTACTGCAGCCCGATGGGCTGCACCTCGGGGTGCACGGGGACCAACACGCTCTGCGCGGGGAGCTGCGTTCCCCTGTCGTCGTCGCGGTCGCACTGCGGTGCCTGCGGCAACGCGTGCCGAATGGACCAGGCGTGCAGCGCCGGCGTCTGCGCCTGCCCGCCGGGCTTCATCGACTGCGGCGGCCGGTGCATCGACGGACGAACGGACCGGATGAATTGTGGTGCGTGTGGACGCACCTGCCCCGCCGGCCGCAACTGCACCAACGGCTCCTGCGACTGCCCCGCGGGCACGACGCTCTGCGGCAGCACGTGCGTCGACCTCGCGTCGGACCCGATGAACTGCGGCGCCTGCGGAACAGCGTGCTCCGGAGCGACGCCCTTCTGCGACGCCTTCACCCGCCGCTGCTCGAGCGGGTGCGCCGCCCCCTTCACCCGCTGCGGAACGGCCTGCACCGACACCAACAGCGACCGCAACAACTGCGGCGCGTGCGGGACGCGCTGCCGCGCCGATCAGAGCTGCAACAACGGCACCTGCGGCTGCCCCGGCGGTCGCACCGAGTGCTCGGGGACGTGCCTGGACTTGACGTCGGACCCGACCAACTGCGGCGCGTGCGGACGCGTGTGCAACGCGGGCGATACGTGCACGATGGGCCGCTGCGGCTGCCCCACCAACACCACGAACTGCGGCGGCTTCTGCGTCGACACGAGCTCGGACTCGCGCAACTGCGGCGCGTGCGGAACAGTGTGCTCGGGCGCGACGCCCTTCTGCAGCGCCGCCACGCGCACGTGCATCTCCGGATGCACGATGGGACAGACCCGCTGCGGCGCGAGCTGCGTCTCGCTCTCGTCGTCCACCAGCCACTGCGGCGCCTGCGGAAACCGCTGCCGCTACGACCAGGCCTGCCAGGGCGGCCGCTGCGCCTGCCCCACGGGCTACGTCGACTGCGGCGGGACATGCACCCCCGTCGCCAATGACCCCGAAAACTGCGGCGCGTGCGGCACTCGGTGCGCGCCCGACCAGCTCTGCGTCGGAGGCTCGTGCAGCTGCCCCACGGGCACCGTGCTCTGCGGCACCGCCTGCGTAGACATCAACACCAACCCCGCGCACTGCGGCCGCTGCGGCGCCGCGTGCACCGGCGGGACGCCCTTCTGCGACCCCTCCACTCGAATGTGTGTGTCCGGCTGCGGCGCCGGTCAGACGCGCTGCGGCAACGCCTGCGCCGCCACGATGATCGACCGCTACAACTGCGGCGGATGCGGCGTCCGTTGCCGCGCAGATCAAGCGTGCAACGCTGGCGTCTGCGGCTGCCCCGCGGGTCAGATCGACTGCGGCGGCACGTGCATCGACCCGCGCAACGACAACGGCAACTGCGGCGCGTGCGGCCGCGTTTGCTCGGCGGGCAACAACTGCGTCGCGGGCTCTTGCGCTTGCCCGACCTCGTCCACGACGTGCAGCGGGACGTGCGTCGACCTGCGAAGCGACTCGCAAAACTGCGGGATGTGCGGGCGCGTCTGCTCGGGCGCGACGCCCTTCTGCGACGGCTCCTCTGCCACGTGCGCGGCCGGTTGTCTCGGCTCGCAGGTGCGGTGCGGAGGGATGTGCGTCGATCGCAACAGCAACGCAGAGCACTGCGGCGCCTGCGGCTACGCATGCCCCGCGGCGCCTGCGGGACAGCTGCGCGCGTGCGTCGCGGGCTTCTGCAAGTACGGCAGGATCTGCGACGGTCAGCCCAACCGAGCCGACTGCGATCGCAACGCGGGCAACGGCTACGAGACCGACCTCAACACCTCCACGACCCACTGCGGCGCCTGCGGAATCTCTTGCGGCGCCGGCCAAACGTGCTGCTTCGGCGTCTGCCAGAGCGGCGCGACGTGCGCTCCGCGCTGCTGATCGGACTGCGAAACACCGTCTCAGCGAGGCGTGATGCTCGAGCACCAAGGGCGGGCGGTGCGCGGGTCGCCGCGCACCACGGCGATGTGATTGGCCACCACCCGCTCGCGCCCGTCGCTGGGACGGTTGATCACGCCGCGATTGCGCAGAAAGAACGCGCTCGAGCCGCCGCCGTCGAGCTTGAGCCCGTCGCTCGCTCCGAGGCTGCGCAGCGCCTCGGCGAGCTCTTCGACCGTGGCTCCCGCGCTCTGCCTCGAGCGCCCGTCGATCACGACGAGCAACAGCGTTCGTCGGTCCCGAGACAGACCCACGCCGGTGCGAGGGTGCCTCCGTCCATCGTGCTCGACCCACGGCGAGAGCCGCACGCGACCGTCCACGAGCACCCGCTCGCGCGCAGAAATCGTGTCGGTGCGCGCGAGCTCGGGCGCGTTGAACACCGTCGCGAGCGCGGCGGTCCCGAGCGCAGAGACGTCTCGAATGACAGCCTGCCCGTCACGCGCGATCGCCAGGACGCTGTCGTGATGCGTCCACGCAGCGGTGGTCCACAAAAGACCGCTCGCCCGCGAGGGGCCCGTCGGCCGAAGCGTCGAGCGGTCGAAGTAGTCGCCGTTGACCGCCACGAGCGCGCGGGCGCGCGCCGCGAAGCTCGACACCGTGCGGCCTCCCTCGCGCGGCGACGACACACGAACGACCGCGCGCGGATCGCAGAGGTCGATCTGCGCCGCGAAGATCGAGACCGACGCGCCGTCCGCCCACCGAGCGCGGCGCTCGAGCGCGCGCACGCCCGGCGCTGGGCTGCTCCATCGGTCGATCGGGCGCTGCTGCGCGGATGGAGCGTCCGGCAGCGCCAGCGTCGCGGCGAAGAGAGCAACGGTCGCGACGATTCGAGCGCTCACTACCCGTGACAGGTATAGCGCATGGACTCGCGCGAGGAATGCTATCAACAGCCCTCGTGACGCAGCGGCTCTTTCATTCGATCGTCGTTCACCAGACACAGCCCGGAGAGACGGCTCGAGCGCCCGAGAAGTGGGCGTTTTTTCTCCACGGGATCCTCGGCTCTGGCGCCAACTGGCGCACGTTCGCGAAGCGGGTCGTCGCTCGTTGCCCCTCGTGGGGCGCGGCGCTCGTCGACCTGCGAATGCACGGAAATTCCCAGTCGATGCCCCCGCCACACACCGTCGCGGCGTGCGCCGAAGACCTCTTCGCGCTGCATCCCTCGCTGGCAGCGCCGATCCGCGCCGTGATCGGCCACTCGTTTGGCGGCAAGGTCGCCCTCGCCTACAGCGCGCTCCGCGCGACCCTCGGGACGCCGCTCGACCTGGTCGTCTCGGTCGACAGCAACCCCGGTCTTCGCGAGGACGCTTCGGGCAGCGCGCAGATTCACGCGGTGATTTCTGCGCTCGAATCGCTGCCGTCCGTCGTTGTGTCTCGCGACGCCTTCGCCTCGCACATGCGAGAGCGCGGCCTGTCCGACGGGCTCGTCGCCTGGCTCATGATGAACCTCCGCCCCGTCGACGGAGGCTTCGCCGTTCGCCTGGACCTGGCGGCCATCCGCGCGATGCTCGGAGACTACTTCGCTCGCGACGACTGGTCGCTCGTCGAGCGGCCGGCCGACACGCGCGTCGCGATGATCGTGGGCGGACAAAGCCCTGCTTTTTCACAGATAGAACGCGATCGCATCGCGGCGTCGAGCCGCGCTCACCCCGCGCTCGTCTCGCTCGACGTGATCGAGCACGCAGGTCACTGGGTGCACGTCGACGCGCCCGACGAGCTCTTCGAGATCGTCACGCGCGAGCTCAGCGCCACATGACCCCCGCGTCGACGAGTCCGAAGAGCCTGCCGTGCGGCGCGCGCTCGTGACAGCGAATGCACGACGCGATCGGCCCCGACGCCGTGACCTCTCCGCGAGGATCGACCGTCGCATAGAGCCACCCTCGGTCGCTTTCGCGCAGGTCGTCGACGCGCATCATCACGAAGAGACCTTTGAACTCGCCCGGCTGCAGGCAGCGGCCCGTCTTGGCCTCCGTCACGCCCGCGAAGCGACGACCCACCCAATGCGAACGCTCCCGGGGAGAGCGCCCAGACCCAAGGGCGCGCGACGAGCTCGCTCATCGAGAGGGGCGCGGGGCGATGGCCTCCGTCCTCTCGTCTCTGCCGCGAATACCCTCGCGGATCCACCGCCGCGAGCCGCCCGGCCTTGCGCGCGAACAGCGGGGCGATCCCCGCGCGAACCGCTTCGGCCTCGAGCTGCCGCTCGATCGTCGCGCGCGACGCGTCCGGTGCGATGACGAGGTCGATCGGCGCCGAAGCGTCGACCGGCGATGGCGCGATCGTCTGTGAATATACAGGTCGATTCGACGCCGCACGATCGCGCGTCGCGCTCGGCGCTCGGCGCACGCAGCGAGCGAGCGAGAGGGCCGCGATCATCGCCATGAGCATCGAGCGGACGCGCATTCGCAATTCGTAGCTCTGTGTTGCGCAGGATACTCCGAGAACAGCGCCCATGTATGAGCTCCGTAGGTGCATCGACGACGGCTGCGCGTGCCGCGACGGCAGTGGCTCTGCAGAGTGCGCAGGCGCGGCGGTGTGTCAGACGGTCTCTGGCGCGCCGAACTTCTGCCGGCCTTGAATCTGTGTGAGCCGCTCACACGGGCTGCACGAAGTCCGCGAGCACCCGCTTGCTCTGCCCGAGCGCAGGGAAATACACGGTGAGCTTCACCTCGCCGCCAGCCTCGACGAGCTCGACGCGACCGAGGCCGAACTTCGCGTGCTTCACGCGCATTCCGCGTTGAAATCCTGCGGCGTCGTCGTGTCCGCTCGCGGCTCTCGGCCCGGACTCCGCGTCGTCTCTGTGAGGCTCGTCGCGGTGGTCGTAGGACGACTCGCGGTCATACACGACGCGGGGTCCCGTGCTCGCGCGCGGCGTCGAGCTCGCGCCAAACGGGCCCCGCGGACCGTCCATCGACGGCGAAGAGAGCCTGGGCCTGCGCACAGGAACGGACACGACCTCGTCCGGCAGCTCGAGCAAGAACCGCGACGCGGGCTGCACTTTGGTCTGCCCGAACAGCTGCCGAAACGTCGCGTAGCTCATGGTGAGCTTCTTTCGCGCGCGGGTGATCGCGACGTACGCCAGCCTGCGCTCTTCATCCATCTCTTCGGGGTCCGCGCCGACGTTCAATCCCTTGTACGGAAACATCCCGTCCTCCATCCCGGACACGAACACCTGCTCGAACTCGAGCCCCTTGGCGCTGTGCACGGACATGAGCGAGACGACGTCGCGAGAAGCTGGATCTTCGCCTTCGGTGCTCTCGGTTTGATCGAGCGTCACGCGCTCGAGGTAGTCCGAGAGCGAGCTGTTCTCGGCTTCGCGTTCGTAGTCGCGCATCGAGCCGACGAGCTCTTGCAGGTTCTCCCATCGGCCCTGCGCCTCGAGGCTCTTGTCTGCCTGGAGCATGGCCTTGTAGCCCGAGCGCTCGAGCACCTCGACGGCGAGGTCCGCCGGAGAAGCGGGCGACGCCAGCGATGCTTTGCGCAGCTCGCACACGACCGCCCAGAAATCCTTGAATCGATTGCGCGCAGCGCCCGCGATCTCCTCTGGGTAGTCGCCGGACGCGATGAGCTTCCACAGCGTCGAGGATCGAACACGCGCGTGCCCGATGAGCCGGTCGACCGACGTCTTGCCCAACCCTCGCGTCGGCGTGTTGATCACGCGCAAGAGCGAGACGTCGTCGTTGGGGTTTTGCGCGAGGCGCATGTACGACAACACGTCTTTGACCTCGGCTCGCTCGAAGAACCGCTGTCCGCCGACGATCGTGTAGGGGACGTTGGCCGCGCGAAGGGCTTCTTCGATGGGCCTCGACTGCGCGTGGATCCGGTAGAACACCGCGATCTCTTTGCGCGCGACGCCCTGCCGCACCGCGAGCCGCACGCCGTCGGCGATGCGCTGCGCCTCTTCGCGCTCGTCGCGACAGGCCAACAGGTCGATCTTGGCGCCGTCGCCGTTGGTGGTGAAGAGCTGCTTCTTCTCGCGGCGGCCGAGGCGCGCGATCACGGCGTTGGCGGCCTCGAGGATGTTTCGCGTCGAGCGGTAGTTCTGCTCGAGCTTGACCACCTTGGCGTCAGGAAAATCCTTGGTAAAATACTCGATGTTGCGCGAGTCCGCGCCGCGCCAACGATAGATGGCCTGGTCGTCGTCGCCGACGACGCAGATGTTCTTCTTCTCGCCGACGAGCCTCCGGACGATTCGATACTGCGCGGCGTTGGTGTCCTGAAACTCGTCGACCATCAGGTACTCGAAGCGCGCCTGCAGCTCGGTGCGAACGAACTCGTCTGTCTCGAGCAGCTCCGCGAGCTTGTAGAGCAGGTCGCCGAAATCAACGGCGTTCGCCGCGCGCATCCGGTGCTCGTAGTTGGCGTACACCTCGGCGATGCGCGCCTCGTGCTCGGTCTCGGCGGCCTCGGCGAGGTCGAGCGGCGAGCGCAGGTCTTGTTTGGCGCGGTCGATCGCAGACAAGACGTCCTTGGGCGCGATCTTCTTGTCATCGAGCCCGAGGTCCTCGAGGACGCGGTTGACCACCGAGCGCTGGTCGGTGTCGTCGAAGATCGTAAACGACTGCGTGAGCCCGACGTGCTCGTGATAGCGACGCAAGAGCTTGGCGCCCGTCGCATGAAACGTGGCGATCCACAGGTCTCGCGCCGAGCGCTCGCCGAGCACGCTCGTCAGGCGCTCGCGCATTTCACCAGCGGCTTTGTTGGTAAACGTCACGCACATCACGCGCCAGGGCGCGACCCCTCGCCCCTTGACGAGGTGCGCGGTGCGATACGTGATCACGCGGGTCTTGCCCGATCCCGCGCCGGCGAAGACCAGCAGCGGACCCTCGGTGCTCACCGCAGCTTGAAACTGCTGCGGATTGAGGAGCTTTCGCAGGTCATCTTCAGTCATCGGTCGAGGGCCTCTATTCGGAGCTGCAGGCGAGACGAGGAGCGTCCGTGATGCATCACAGCCCGCCCCGAGGCCAGCAAGCCGCAGGGGGTACGCCCGCAGTTGACCGAATTCGGCAAAGGCGACGGCGGCGAGGCTCGCGCGCATCCCCGTCGTGAGGGACGGAGGCGTCGCGGACTCGGGCGCGCCGCGGGACGCCAGCGTCATGGACACAGGAATTCAACCGCGCGACTCCGGCCTCCCCGCGGACGTCCCGACGACCGACGCGAGCCCCTCGCCCGACGCTGGGCTCGAGACGGACTCCGGCGCCCTCGCGGACAGCAGTGTTGTCGTCGAAGACACCAGGTCCACCGACAGCGGCGTCCCCGAGCCCGACGTCCGCTCGCCGAGCGCCGACGATGCTGGTCGCGACGCGGGCCCGAGCGCAGCGACCCGCGGCGGCTGCGGCTGCACGACGCCCACGAAATCAAAGAGCCCGACCGCGCCCCTCGCCCTCGGCCTCGCGACGCGACGACGCGCGCACGCGCGGCGTTGAACGCACACGAGTCGACGAACGTCAGCGAGCGCGGATCGTGATCGGTCGCGATGGGCCACGTTGACGGCGCGAATCGCGCGGTGCGACCGTCTCGTACGATGGCAACTCGAACGCTCTCGAAGCGGCTCGTCCCGCTCGCGGCAGTGGCGCTCACGGGCGCAGGACTCTCTCTCGTTCGCGCGCGAAGCGCGACCGCGCAAGAAGCTCCAGACGACGGCGCTCCACGCGGCGCGCTCGCGTACTTCGCCACGGGAACGTCCTGTCCGATGGGCTGGGCGCCCGCCACCGTCGCGCAAGGTCGCTTCGTCGTGGGCGTCACCGAGAGCGCCGGCGTCGGCCGCACCGTCGGCAACGCGCTCACGGACCGCGAGAACCGGACGCACACCCACACATTCAACGCGACCGTGAATCTCCCGGCGCGGGCCATCGCCGCGTCCAACGGAGGAAACAACCAGGGCGCGCGCTCGGGCGCATACAACATCATGGGCGCCACCGCCGCTGCGGCCTCGGGTCTCGGCTACGTGCAGCTCCGGGCGTGCGTGAAGCAATGAGCGCCCGACGCAACGCGACGCTCGCGCTCTTCGCCGCGCTGTCGGCGAGCTGCGCCACCGAAGAGAACGTGATGTCCCGGCTCGACGTCGTTCGAGACGCGCTCGACGCCGCGCGCGACGCCATCGGCGATGTGCTCCAGAGCGACTCGGGGGCGATGGACAGCGGCGTGGACACCGGCGTGGACACGGGCGTGGACACGGGAATCCCGGGCGACAGCTTTCCGCGCGACACGGTGACGTTCTTCACGGGCTCGAGCTGCCCGACGGGATGGATGCCGTTCACCGAGGGAGCGGGCCGCGTGATCGTCAGCGCAGAGACCGCCAGCGTCCCCGCGCCCGTCCGAGGAATGCCCCTCGCCGACAGCGAGGACCGCGCGCACACGCATATGCTCGCGACCACGTTCGCGCTCGGCGAGGTGAGCTACGTCGGCGCGTCCGGCGGCGGCAACACAGGCGTCGCGTCGAACATGGCCCCCGCGCTCATGGGGCGCACCGAGGCGACGTCTGCGGGACTGCCGTACGTCCAGCTGCTCATGTGTCGAAAGATGGCCGACCCCGTCGTGCGCGTCGCTCCTCTGCCATCGGGCATGACGATTCACGTCGTCGGAACGCGCTGCCCCGTCGGCTTCACGCAGCCGATGCCTGGCGTCGGCCGAGCGGTGGTCGGCACTGTTCCCGGAGGAGAAAACGTCGCGACGGTGGGCCCCGTGCTGTCGGGCACGACCCGGGGGCACACGCACCCGACCAACGCGACGCTCACCACGGCTCCGCACGGAATCGCCCTGGCGAGCGGCTGTTGCGCCAGCGGCTATGGCGCCAACGGGACGATCACCAACAACGCCCCCACGAGCGAAGAAGACGCGTCGCTTCCCAGCATCACGCTGCTTCAGTGTCAGAAGGACTGAGTCACAATAGCCGCCGATGGAACGCTTCGCGCGCCTCGGCCTGCTGACCTCGCTCTACTTCGCGCAGGGTCTGCCGTTCGGCTTCTTTACGCAGTTTCTCCCGGTCATGCTCAGACAACAGGGGGTCTCGCTGCAGGCCATCGGCGCGAGCTATCTCCTGGCCCTCCCCTGGTCGCTGAAGTTCTTGTGGGCTCCGCTGGTGGACCGCTACGGCTCCGAGCGCTTCGGTCGGCGGCGGTCGTGGATCGTTCCCGTTCAGCTCGTCTCGGTCGTGGCGATGCTCTCGCTGTCCTTCGTCGACCCGCGCGGGGCGCTGAAGGTCCTGTTCGCCTCGGTGCTGCTATTCAACTTTCTCGCAGCCACGCAGGACATCGCCACCGACGGACTCGCGGTCGACACCCTGCGCGAGCGCGAGCGCGGCCTCGGCAACGCCATCCAAGTCGCCGGCTACCGCGTGGGAATGATCGTAGGCGGCGGCCTCCTCTTGCCCCTCTACGAGCGCGTCCATTGGAGCGGAACCCTCGTCGCCATGGCCGTCGTGATGGCCTTGTCCAGCGTCCCGATCATCCTGCACAAAGAATCAAGTGATCCTGCAAAAACACAGATCGATCGCGGTCCATATCGAGCGGTGACGCTCTCGGGCGCGGCGCGCGGGATGCTCCAGTCCGTCACGGCGTTCGGCTGGCGCAGGCCCGGCATCGCCGCCTGGGTCTTGATGTTGCTCACGTACAAGACCGGCGACTCGCTCGCGTCGGGCATGGTGCGACCCTTCACCGTGGACATGGGCGCGTCGCTCTCGCAGATCGGTTGGATGCTCGGGATCCTCGGGTTCTCGATGGGCCTGCTCGGCGCCGTCGTGGGCGGCGCGCTCGTCAACCGCCTCGGGCGCAAGCGCGCGCTCGTGGCGTTCGGGCTGCTCCAGGCGCTCTCGGTCGCGGTGTACGCGTGGATCGGCTTCGCGAGGCCTTCGGTCAACGCGCTCGCGGTCGCCGCGGCGTTCGAGCACTTCGCGGGAGGCTGCGCCACCGCCGCCCTCTTCACCGTGATGATGGACGTGTGTCGGCCGAGCCGAAGCGCCACGGACTACACCGTTCAGGCGTGCGCCGTCGTCGTCGCGACGGGAACCGCCAGCGCGCTCTCGGGCGTCATCGCGCGCCTGCTGGGGTACGGATCGATGTTCGCGCTCAGCGCCGTGCTCTGCGTGCTCGGCGTGCTCTACGTCGCGATGGTGTTCGACGAAGCCAGCGCGAAGCTGCATGCGGGCATCGACGAAGAGCTTCGCGCGAAGGCCGCGCGATCGTCTTCAGCGGACAGCAAAGACCACTGAGCAGCCTGGTATTTCTGCGCCGAGGATTCCAGGGAGATCGCGTTGAGTGGTACCTACGACCCGCGCGCGATCCGGAGGTAGAAACCTGGAGTGCGCCTCGAAAGGACCACTGCCTCGATGCTCGCACTCGGCTCACTTCGTATCGGACCTCGCGCTGCGACCCTTGGCGCCGCGCTGGTCATCGCGCTGTCGGCCTGCGCGCCGGCGATGACCCCCGACGCGTCGCTCCCCGACAGCGCGGCAGACGTCGCCCCGCCGGACGCGACGACGGACTCTGGTGTGCTCGGCGACGCTCCCACCACGTGCGTCAACGTCGCGGGGTCGTGGGAGTGGGTCGGCACTTGCTCGGCGCCGGGCTATCGCCCGGACGAGCACACGTGCCTCACGCAAACCGGCTGCACGATCTCGGAGAACGGCGATTGGGAGCTGTCGGTCGCTGGCAACGTCGCCACGCGTCGATTGACGATGAGCCTGGACGGCACCGACGGAATGCAGACGATCACGTTCAACGGCGACACCGCCATGAGCGTGACCGAGCTCACTCGCCCGACGCGGGCGACCTGCCGATTCATGGGTCGTCGCGGGAGCTTTCCGGGCGCGACGAGCTACTGCTGCGACGTCTCGCGCGCGAGCTGCGGTGCTGGTCAGCGATGCGTGCAAGTACAAGCGCACACGAACCCGGCGCTCTTGACCAGCGCGTGCGTCCCCAACGGGACGATCGCGCCCGGCGCCGCGTGCACGCGAACGATGGATCGCACGGGGACCGATCAGTGCCAGGGAAACCACGGCTGCGTCGCGGTCGGACAAATGTCGGCGACCAACCGCGTGTGCACCAGGCTCTGCTCGTCGGTCACCGGCTGCGGCACCGGCGAGGTGTGTCGTTGGAACGGCCAAGGACCCCGCACCGGCGTGTGCCTTCCGCGCTGCGAGCTGCTCGGCACCGCGTGTCAGACCGGCACGACCTGTCGCCCGTACGACAGCTGGCGTACCGGCAATCGGCAAAACGTCGACCCCGTGTGCGACCCGGCCGGTCCGCGCACCGATGGAATGCCCTGTAATTTCAGCACCGAATGCGGAGTCGACCTCGGCTGCCGCTGGTGGGTCGCGAGCCCCGTGTGCCGTCGCGTGTGCGACGACACGCACGCGTGCCCCGCGGGCGCCCGCTGCGACTTCGTCCCCAACGGAAGCTCGACCAACCTCGGCGTCTGCGTGACCGACTGAGCGACAGGGCCTCGGGCGCGCACGGCGTCCGCCACCCTCGCACAAGAAATCAACCTCGGCCGCGGGGGCGGGGCAGATCGTAGCGCTCGATGAGGTTGACGATCTGACTGCGCGAGATCCCCAGCACCTCGGCGGCGCGCGTCTGATTGTGCTGGCAGTGCTCGAGGACGCGTCGGACGTGGTCGCGCTCGGCGTCGGCCTTTACCTCCGTGAGCGTGCGCAACACCGCCCCGTCATCGGCGCTCGGAGCCTTCGTGTCCGCTGGCGGCGGAGCGGTCGGCGGCCGCGGCGGAGCGGGCATGGCGACGAGCTTCGCGACCGACAAGTGCTCGGGCAAGATCACGTCGCCGTCGGCGAGGATCAACGCGCGGGTCATCTCGTTGCGCAGCTCGCGGACGTTTCCGCGCCATCGGTGCCGCTCGAGCACCGCGAGCGCCTCTGGCGAGAGCGCGGGCGGCTTGCGGTCCGACGCCCTCGCGGCCATTGTGAGAAACCGCTCGGCGAGCGGCGCGATCTCGCCCAGCCTCTCTCGCAGCGGCGGGACCTGCAGCGTAAAGCCGTTGAGCCGAAAGAAGAGGTCCCCGCGAAAGTCCGCGCGCGAGACGGCCGCGTCCAGGTCTCGGTTGGTCGCGGCGATGAAGCGCACGTCCACCGGGCGCTCTTCAGTCGAGCCCACCCGCCGCACCTTTCGCTCTTCGAGCACGCGCAAGAGCTTGGCCTGCACCGAGGGCGCGAGCTCGCCGACCTCGTCGAAGAAGACCGTTCCGCCCGCGGCAGACTCGATGATCCCGGCGCGCGCCGCGGACGCGCCGGTGAACGCGCCGCGCTCGTAGCCGAACAGCTCCGCCTCGACGAGGGTCTCGGTGAACGCCGCGCAGTTGACCGCGCAATACGGCTTGCCGTTGCGCTTGGATCGACGGTGAATCTCTGCGGCGACGACCTCCTTGCCCGTCCCCATCTCGCCGAGCAAGAGCACCGAGACGTCGGTCCTGGCGACGCGATCGACCAACGCGAAGAGGGCGCGCATCGACGGGTCCTCGACGATGACGGTCGCGTCACGCTCGGGAGCGGGCTTCGATGGCCGCGTCGAGAGCGCGGTGTTGACGTGCTCGATCAGCGCGTCCGGCGTCCGACCGTGCTGCGGATACGCCGCGAACGCAGCGCGCGCGCGGACCCCGGCCGCCGCCAGCGACGCGTCGACCTTCGCGAGCGCGTCCGACGGATCGCCGCTGGCCGAGAGCAAGAGCTCGTACTCGAGCGGAGCGTACCGCGCGAACACGTCGGACGCGCCGAGCGCGGTCCCGATCAGCGCCTCGACGTTGACGTCCGTCGCTGCCTCGATTCGAACGCGCGCGATCGAGAACCGCGTCGAGCGATCGATCGCAGCGCGCTCGCACTCGTCGGCGATCCGCGCTTCGAAGTACTCGTGCGTCCGAGCCGAACGCCGGGTGTCGCTCTGCGGCGTGCTCTTCGAGCGACCGTGAATGACGCACGGCACCCTTCCGATCGAAAACTCCTCGCCCGCCGCGACGTCGACGTGACGCCCTTTCTCGATCGCGACGCCGTTCACCGTGGTCTTGTTGGCGCTGCCGAGGTCTTCGATCTGAATCGTGCGGCCGACGTGCAGCGCGGCGTGCGAGCGCGACACCGACGGGGCGTCGACCACGATGTCGCTCGCGTTCGATCGTCCGACGATGAGCGTCCTGCCCTCGGGCAACGCGATCGACTGCGGGGCGTCGCCGAGGACGTACAGCACCCGGACCTCGCGCGCGCGGTCGTCGCTCGACTCGACGACCGTGTTCCTCGCGGTCTCCGACGCCGAGCGCGCCTTCTCGATGCTCATGGCCCATCGTACCAACGGGCGAGCGCGACGATAGCCATCTAAAGGGTGTGACTCCCATCCTGCTCACGAGCGCAAGAGGTGCACGGATCTGCCATAGGCACCGAAACGTGCACGGCTGAGACAGAACGTATCGCCTGAGAA
>LNEO01000247.1 GCA_001465015.1 Deltaproteobacteria bacterium Ga0077539
GAAGCGCACCTTCCGCCGTGAGTCTTCGAACGGCGCCCGACACGGGGTTTGCTAACCCCGTGTGAGATCCACCTCTTTTCAAGTGAGCCCGTTGCCCGTTGCTCGTTGCCCGTTGCTCGTTGCTCGTTGCCCGTTGCCCGCCGCCCGTTCCTGCGCCCACTGACGGTGGTCGCGCGAAGCGCACCTTCCGCCGTGAGTCTTCGAGCGGCGCCCAACACGGGGTTTGTTAACCCCGTGCGAGATCCACCTCTTTTCAATGGGTCTTTTCTCCCTTGGAGCCGCCCTCTTTTCACTGGGGCGCTTCACCCTTCGAGCTCGTGCCATCGCGCTCCTGCGCGACCCCAGGCGCGGGAGTCTCTGCTGCCGCACCGCGGCTCCTGCACCGCGCCTCGCTGCTGCGGCTCTCGAGCGACTCGGTGTAGCGTCTCTCTCTCGATGGCTCGTCTCCCGCTGCTGGTCTCGCTCTCGCTCGTCGTTTGCACGGGGTGCCCGCGACGCGAGCCGACCGTCATGATCGAGCGCGCCGCCACGGCTCCGGTCCCCGCGGCGGACTCGGGCGTCAACATGGGCTCGACCAACGCGCCCGGGGCGTTGTTGCTCCAGCCGCTCCTCGATGCTCTGCGCCCCAGACCGCAGTCCGATGACCCGTGGTCGCGACACGCGGCGGACCGCCGCGGCAGCGACGCGGGGACGTTCTTCGATCACGAGTGCCCCCCCAACGGCCGCATCTCGAACTCCGTGTGGGGCACGACGATCTACGCGGACGACAGCTCGATTTGCACGGCCGCGGTGCACGAAGGGCTCGTCACCCTCGCGGGCGGCGGGCGGGTGCGCGTCTTTCTTCACCCTGGTCGCAACGGCTACCCAGGCAGCGGAAACAACGGCGTGCTCACGCTCAGCAGCGAGCGGTTCGGGGGCAGCTTCGCGTTCACCGCGACGATCCCAGAAGACGTGTTTCCCGCGCCGACGGCGCGGCGCGATCGATAGCGGACCGACGCGACGCGACCTCGCGACGACGCTTTGAACGCGTGGCGACGGTCGCGCACCGGAGACCATCCACGATGACCCGAACGCTCTTGTATGTCGGCGCCGCGCTGTGCGTCGCCGCTGCGTCTTGCGCGCCGCCCGTTCGCTGCGGCGAAGGAACCGTGCTCGTCAACGGCGTTTGCGCGGTCGACCGCGACGGAGTCGTCGCCGATCAGCAGCGCGAGGATGCTCCATCGCGGGACGGATCGCCGTTCGACGCGAGCGTCGAGGACGTGTCGCCGACCGACGTGGTCAGCGTCGAGGACGTTGCGCCGGATGTTTCTGGCGCGTTCGACGCAGCAGACGTCCCTGTGATCGACACCGGCGTCGCGACGGACAGCGGCCTGTCGGTCGACACAGGCATCGCTGACACAGGCATCGCCGACACAGGCATCGCCGACGCCGGTCCCCTGGTGTTGCTCGCCGACGACACGTTGCTCTTTCGGTCCGCGACCGCGCAGATGCTCCCGGGGCACGCGCTGTGTCCTACGTTGACGATCCTTCGCTCGGACGGCTCGCGCGTCTCGGTGTTGCCTGGATCGGCGATGGTCACGATCGTCCCCAACGATCCCGCGGTGCTCGAGGTCGCGCGGCCCGGTGAGTGTGGTGCTCTGGGCGGGGTGATTGGCCTGTCGCCGCGCGCCACCACCGCGCGCTTCACCGTGCAATCCATGGGCATGTCTGTCTCGGCTGTGCTCGGCGTGACCGTGCTCGACGGAAGAGTGCAGTTCGAGACCTCGGATAGCGCCGTGGTTCCGCTCGGAGGTGAGGTCGAGTACCAGACGCTGCGGCGCCACGAGCTGACCGGCGGCGGCAGCGCCTCGGTGTCGAGCGACGTGTTTCTGGTGCGGCGGTTCTTCGAAGGCCTGCGAAGCGAGCCCGCGGGGCTCCTCAGCGTGGGGGACATCAACACCACCAACGGGCGAATGAACCTCCGCGGACTCGCGCTGGGCTCGGGGCGCATCGTCGGCGGCTACGGTCCTCCCGGTCGAGTCACGCCGTTCGTTGCGATGGGCACCGTGACGGTCGTCACGCCCGGAACGATCACCTCCGTGGGACCGCTCTTCTACTTTCGCGACGGCACGTTTGTGTCGCAGGGCGCGCCGAGCACGATGACCGTCGGAGACTGCCTCGAGGCGCGAATCTCCGCGCAATTTTCGAGCGGAATGCTCACCTATCGGCAGTTCATCACGAGCGGCGCGACGCTCACGGCGAGCGGTGACGGGCGCATCGACAGCGGCCCGCCGACGAGAGTCTGCGCGACGGCGCGCGGCGAGCTCTCGGTGCGCGCGTGCGCGGGAACCATCTGCACCACCGAGACGATCCCGGTCCTCGCGGCGGGTCAGCCCTTGCCCACGCTCACGCTCAGCCCGACGTCGGTGACCTTCGTGCAGCGGTTCTTGGGCGCGTTCGATGGGTGCGTTCCTCTGCGCGCGACCCTTCGGTACTCCGACGGGATGATGCGCGATGTGACCAACTCCCTCGCCACTCGTTGGTTCGCGCCCTGGATCCCCCCTGCGCCGCCGGTGATCTTCTTTCGCACGATGACCGGCGAGGTGCCTCGCGTCGACGCCATGGGAAATCCCTGCTTCAACGCCTCGGGACCCGCGATGCGAACGTACGACTTCAACGTCGACGTCACCTACGGAAGCTCGACCGCGAGCCCGCGGCTCAGCGTCGCCGTGCGCTGACAACGGCTGGCGACACGCGCTACCTCCTCCAGCGCGGATTGATCCTGTCCGCTCGCTGCCCGAACAGCTGCTCGGCCTCGTGCTCCGTGGGCAGATGCCGCGCGATCCACGCGCGCAGCGCGGCGTCGAGGGCGGGGTCCTTCGCGAGCTCTCGCTCGAGCAGAACATCGTAGCCGCGGTGCCACCACGCGCGCTGCTCGAGCCACAGCGAGACCTCGTGGCTCCCGAGCTGGAGCGCGAAGATCACCGCGAACATCGGCGCGAACCTGCCGGACCCCTCGATGATCGAGCGCAGCGTGGCCAGGCGATCGGCCTCGTACCTTCGTCGAGCGAGCGCGGCGATGCAGCGCCTCGCGATCGAGCGCCGCCTCCATCCGTGAGGAAAAATCGCTCGAAAGAGCGGATCGTCCGCCAGTTGTCGGTACGGACCATGGCGACGCCACGGCGCGCTCGCTTGCTCGAACACCTCGCGCGCCCGCCGAGCGAGCGCCGCGAGACGCTCGTACCTCTCGAGGTAGTTCTCTGTTCCCTCGGGCTTGGGCAGCCACGCCGATGGAAAGAACCACGGGCGGCTCGTCTGATTCTTTCGCCCGCGGTTGTACGCGCGGCGAAGGCGCTTTCGGGCCAGCGCGCGCGCCCGCGTGGATGTGTGCTTCCAGCGCGCTCGGGTCCAGCGCGGATCCGATCGTTCGATCGCCCGATCGAGCGCGCCTTCGTCATCGCCCGCGCGACACTGCGCGAGCGCTGTGCGCACTGCGCACCGCGACGGACGATAGACCTCGCGCCGCGGGCGGCGTTTTCCGCCGACCGGTTCGTCGTACGAGCGCAGCTTGTTCTCGGGACGCGAGCGCCAACGGTCGCGCCCTCGATCCCACCATTGGATCGAGTCTCTTCGCTTGGACATGACAGACCTCTTCGCTCGCGGCGCGATCGTGCGCGCACGCGAGGACGTCGAACACCAAGAGCGCTCCGTCGAGGGCACTGGTCGAACGGGTCGACCGAGCGTCAACGACGACGGAGCCAACAGCAGCGCTGTTGCAGTGTGTGATCGCGAGAGGTCGGGTTTAGCCCAGCATGAACGGCGCGCTTTGTGGGTACGCCGCGCGGGGTCGTCAACCCTCGAGCCGCTCGACTCTCGCGTGGACGTACTTGTGCCAGGGCGTCCCCGCGAGAAAGTCCCTGGACTTGTTGTCGGTGAGCTCGTTGGGCGCCGCCCCCTTGCGCACGAGGGCGCCGGTCGCGTCGCGATAGTCGAGCCCCTGACCGTTGGGCAGAGACACGCTGCCTCGACGCATGATCGCGGTGAGCTCGGCTTCGACCTCGACGCTGCCTCGACGGGTGCTCACGCGAACGCGCGCTCCGTCGGTGACGCCCAACGACGCGGCGTCCTCGGGGTGGATGCGCAGCGTTCCGAAGCGGCCTTTCTTGTGCCAGCTCGCGTCGCGCACCGCCGTGTTCGACGTGTCGCTCCGGCGCTCTCCCGCGGCGAGGACGAAGGGAAACTCCGGGTCCGCCGGCGGCTTCGTCCCGGGCAGCTTCGCCAGCTCAGCGAGCAGCTCGGGGATGCGCAGGTTGATTTTGTGGTCGGGCATCGTGATGGCGCTCCAGCTCTCGTCGAAGGTGCGCTCTCCGAAGACGACCCCGGACGGGTTGGCGAGCATCGCGTCGAACATCGCGTTGGCCGCGAGGGGAGGCAGACCCTTGAAGCCCGCGCGCGCCGCTTCGCGCCGGTGGCTCATGACGTACATCTGCGCGACGCCCCAGACGACGGCGGCGTTCTTCATCGCGGGCGGCAGCGTCTCGCCGAGCGTTCGATACAAGACGACGCTGGCGTACTTCGCGATGCGCGGGTTGGCGAGCTGCATCGCGGCGAAGGCCAGCGCGAACGCCGTTCGTCCTGCGCGCAGCGCGAGGCGCAGCGGAAGGTAGTCTCGCTCGGTGAGCTCGCCCATCGCCTCGAGGAGCCGCGCGTGGATCTCTCCCTCGGGCAGCGTCCCTTCGAGCGGCTCGAACAGCGGTCTGCGCAGGTGAAACGCGTTGCGCGGAAACTCGAGGTTGAAGAACGTCGCCTCGGCCTTCTCGTACTGGCTGCACGCGGGCAGGACGTAGTCTGCTTGTCGCGCGGTCTCGGTCATCGCGACGTCGATCACGACCGAGACGTCGAGCTTGCGAAACGCCTCGCGCATCCGCTGGCTGTCGGCCAGCGAGTGCACGGGGTTGCCGCTGTCGACGATGATCGCGCGAAAGCGATCGGGGTGATCGGTCAGGATTTCGTCAGGGATGACGTTGCACGGGATCAGCCCGATGATGACCTTCGCACCCACGACGGGGCTGCGCTTCTCGACCTTGGCGGCGCCCTTCTTCGCCGAGCCCGTCTCGCCCTTGCTCGCCTTGGACAGCGACAAGAACGGAACGAACGCGTTGCTCGTCCCCTCGCGCCCGTAGTGTCCGCACAGCACCCACAACAATCGCTGCAGGTAGCTGCTCAGCGTCGAGTGCACGTTCATCTGCAGCCCGAGGTCCTCGAGCACCGAGGCGCTCTTGGCCTTGGCGATGACGCGCGCGACCGTTCGCAACAGCGACTCTTCGACGCCGCACACCGCGGCGAGCTCGCTCACGTCGAGGGACGCGAACGCCGCTTCGACGTCGGCCAATCCCGTCGCGTGCTCGCTGAGCCAACCGGGGCGCAAGAGCTTCTCTTGCACGACGATGGCGACCAGCGCGGCGAGGCACCAGGCGTCCGTTCCCGGCGAGATCGCGAGGTGAATGTCGGCCTTCGCAGCGGTCTCGCTCTTTCGCGGATCGATGACGATGAGGCAGCGCTCGGGGTCCTTCGAGATCTCGTTGATCACCGCGCGTGCGCGGGCGAAGCCGTGCGATTGCCACGGGTTCTTTCCGATGAAGAGGGCTACTTCGCAGTGTTCGAAATCGGGGTGGGCTCCCGTGCCGAACATCTTTCCCTGCACCCAGAACTCGCCGGTCTTCTCTTGGGCGAGCGCGTTGGAGCGGTACTTCACTCCCAACGCCTTCAGCGTCGCGTCGCAGTAGGTGCCGCCGAGGTGGTTTCCCTGCCCGCCGCCGCCGTAATAGAGAATGCTCGCGCCGCCGTTGCGTTGTTTCACGGCGCTCAATCTGGCGGCGACCTCTCGGATGGCGGTCTGCCACGAGATGGGCTCGTAGGTGCCATCCGGGCGACGACGCATCGGAGATCGCAGCCGATCCGCGCCGTTTCGATAGTGATCGAGCCGCTGGGCCTTCTCGCAGAGATAGCCCTTGGAGTTCGGGTGCTTCGGATCGCCGTGCACCTTGAGGATGTGACGTCCGCCCTCTCCTCCGGTCTGCGCTTCGATTCCGCAGTTGATGCTGCACAGGATGCACGCCGTGTTCTTCCAGGGGCCTTCGGCGCTCGAGCTAGAATTTGTGGTCATGATTCAAGTGTCCTCGCTGCGTTCACTCGACGCGGCCTCGCTCGAAGTATGCGTCACCGAGCGTCACCGTGACGTCCAGTCGGTCTAGCCGAGCCGCTCGGCACAAAGACACGCCGCCCGCGCGGATCGCTCACGACCCACCCCGTCGGCCCCGCAGGAACCTGCGCGACCGCCACGCACC
>LNEO01000248.1 GCA_001465015.1 Deltaproteobacteria bacterium Ga0077539
CGATGAGGGCGCGACCTCTGGCTGTGAGGCGAGCGAGCGTCCGCGTTGTTCCCTCACGAATACCAGGGCTGTCGCGCCCAAATCCGGTTCCCTGCTGAACCGTCGGCGCCGTAGCAAAACTCGGTCGACGCGAAGTCTTCGCACCGACCGATGCATCCAGCGTACTCTGGATAGTACACGTAGCCAGCGTCACATGGGGGCGGCGGCTGTCTGCACGCGGTCGCGAGCGCGACAGCGCCCCCCCGACAACAACATCACAAACGAGCTCCAACGAATCATCAAAAACTCCCTGGGTGGATCGGTCGAATAGCTACCGCGCTAGTCCTGCACGGTCACCAGAAGACTCGAGGACGCGCACCATCGCGCCGAAGCTCACCGCAGTTGCGCGGCGCGAGAGTTTTCTTTGCGCATGTGAGATCCCTGTCGACCTACAAGGACGGGCCCACCGCGCCGAAGTTTGCGCTATAGCTTGGCCGCCGTGGCCGATCCCGAAACGACCGTGACCCCTCCGACCTCGCGCGGCGCGTGGCTGCTCGACCACGTAAAGCGCATCGGTCGCTCGGGGGTCGTGGGCGCCGCTTGCGTCACCATCGACCTGTCGATGCTCTATGTGGGCGCGAAGCTGCTCGGGCTTCCGCCGTGGCTCGCGAAGGCGCTCAGCTTCGGGACAGCGTCCGTCGTGCAGTTCTTGGGCAGCCGCGAGTTCACCTTTCGCGCGTCCGAGGGACGGATGTCGCGCCAGGCGATCTACTACCTCATCGTCGAGGTGCTCGCGTTCGGGCTCAACATCGTGTCGTTCTTCTTCTTGCAGCGATCGCTGCCGAAGAGCTGGCCGATGTGGCTGCCCGCCATGCTCGCGGGAGCGATCTCGTTCTGGCTCTTCACGTATCCGATCTGGCACTGGGTCTTCAAGCTCACGCCCGAAGAAGCCGCGCGGCAGGAGCAGCGAAAGCTCGAGGCAGCCAAGGCCAAGCTCGAGGCGAGCGCGGCCGTCAGTGAAGGCGCCCGATCTCCACGTTGAGCGGCAACACCCAGCTCGCGCCCAAGTGGCCCACGACGATTCCGTTGATCGCGCCGGTGCTCGGGTCGATGGTGACTGTGGCGGTTCCTGTGCCGAGTCCGCCTGTCCCCAACGGGCGCGTGTCCGACGCGTAGCCGCTCGTGTTGGAGTCGGTGATGCGCACACGAAACATCGTCGGATAGCCGCGTACGGGCTCGACCGGGCCGACGATGAAGCCCGTGTGCCCCGTCAATCCATGGAGCCATCGCGGGTTGCGCCACGCGAACACATCGCCGGCCCTCGCGTCGGCCAGACGGCGAACGCGCTGCCAGCCTTCGCGCGCGCGATCCTCGGGCGAGCGCGCGATGGTCGCGGTGATCTCTGCGGCCACGGGCCGGCTCGAGCGAATCGCCGCGAGCGCGCGAGGGTTGCTTCGCGCGAGCACCCACGCGACGAGCCCCGAGCAGTCGAGCTCGTAGCGACCCGCGCGCTCATCGACGATCGTGCGGTGGTTGTAGCGCGTCGAGCGCGTCTGGCGGACGATGCGATCGAGCAGCGTGAGTGTGCGCTGCGCTGCCGGTGTCGCTGGCGCCGGATCGCTCGCGGGCGCGCTGGGGCCCTCGACGATCGCGGCGGCGCTCGGCAGCACCGGACGCAAGTGTCGAACCCACTCGGCGACAGTCGGTCGCCTCGCCTGCGTCACAGAGACGGACAGGGTGACGAGCGCGACGGTGAGCACGGCGGCGATCGAGCGGCGCACGATGACGAAGCGTAGCAGCAGCGAACGCGCGCGCACGCAGCGGCGCAGCGGCGCGTACAGCGGCTACTCGACGATGCCGACGACGTTGCGGTTTTGCCTCGCCACTTCGACGGCGCTCTTGAGCTCGTCGAAGAGCTTGCGCGAGTCGTAGAGGCCGACCAGCAACAGCCTGCCGACGGTCTGCTCGTGGGTGACGATCGCGATGCGCCCGATGCCGAGGATCTTCTCGACGAAGGTCTGCGAGAACTCGAGGTCGCGCACGCGCCACAGCTCTAGCGTGTCGATGCGCGTCGTGAGGATTCCCGACTCGATGTCGATTCGCCGGGTCGAGATGCGATAGCGCGTCGAGCGACGGTGGAGCTCGGTCCACGCCAGGACCACGATCGCAGCGGTCGCGAGGACGCCGCCGGCGACGGCGACGGCGATGGCCCAGGCCTCCTCTCGAAACACTGCTGCAGACACGAGCGCCGCGAGCGCCAACACGACCAGCGCTGCGCCCGCGAGGTAGCGCGAGAGATAGGCTTTGCGCGAGGGGCTTCCTCCGTAGAGCGGGCGGTTGGCGAGCGCGAGCTGCTGCTGCGCAGCGCCGATCACCGGCCCGGCGCCGGGCGCCTGAGCGACCGCGGTCGAGGAGGCCGCAGCGCCGTTGAGCATTTCACCGCAGAACCGGCACTTGATCGCGGCGTCTTGAATCTCTTCGGCGCAGAAGGGGCAGCGCTTCATCGGTGCGCGAGCGTACCGCGGACCGAACGCGACCTGCGCGACAACCGCGCTACCAGCCGCACACGGCGACCGTAGCGTTGCGCGCGCGGCCAGCGCGGATCGCTTCACAGGCGCTCGAGCGAAAGTACACGGTCCGACGATCGACGCGGGGGTCGTACGTCCAATGCGTGTTGCGCTCGAGCAGCGCGCCGTCCATGCGCACGGTCATCGAGCGTGCGTCGGCGACGGCGGTGCGCAGGGTGATCGTGCAGCCCGTGGCGACAGAGACGATCGCGTCGAGCGCCGAGCCGATCTGCAGTCGATTGTTCGCCGCGTAGAAGCGCGTACGGCCGGCGCGAGGCCGGCCGCCGGCCTCGGCGAGGCGATTGAGGGCGGCGGTGACATCCGGCGTCTCCGGAGTGTTTTCGCCGGGAATCCCCAAGACAAACGTGTCGATCTGCTGCTCCGAGCGAAGCCGCTCGAGCACTTGCGCGACGTTCTCGATGTGCAGACCGCAGTTGGGCTCTCCGTCGGTGGCCAGCACGAACATGCGCCGCGCGATCGCCGACGCGCTGCGCGCTGCCAGTTCGAGCACCGTCATCGCGCGCCCTGTCGGCGTCGCTCCTTGCGGAACGTGCGTCCGCATCAGGTCGAGGATTGCCAGGCTCGCGCCTCGCCTGGGCATGACCTGCATGCGCGAAACGACCGAGCACATCGGCGCTTCGGCGCTCACTGGATCGATCGACGGAAACAAGATCGCGGCCATCGGAAGGTCGCTACTGCTGGACAGCGACACCGCTGCGGCGCTGTTGAGGGCGTACCAACGGCTACCCGAGCGAACACCGGCGATCACCGTGTCATCCTCCATGCTCTGGCTGCCGTCGATCGCGAACCACAGCTCGGGTTCGGGCGGACGAGTCAACGTGAAGTGCTCTGTGCGCTCGACGCAGGGGGCGCACCAAGGGTGGCCCGCGCAGCCGGGCAGTTCGCACACGGGGTGCAGCAGCCCGTCTTCGCGCTCGAGCTCGGGGCAGACGCGTGTGTCCGAAGGCACATCTGTTCGATCCACGCCCGTGTCTCGCAGCACTCCTGTGTCCCGAAGTGCGCTATCGAGCAGGCCCGAGTCACGAGCTGGCTCGATCCCTGCTTCCCACACGCGGAGCTGCGTGCGCGCGCCACACGAGTTGGCACAGAGCGACACGATCGCCGCGGTTACGAACGGCTCGCGCCCACCCCTACGTTGCTTCGATTGTCCCATGATTTCCCCGCTCGAGTGATCGTTGCGCCTCTCGTGTCTCTCGCCTCGAGCGGAGCTCTCTTCATGATTCGTGCCGTTATTGACCTCCCCGACGCGTGGTGTCGACGGCTAAACGCAAGCACACTGTGCGCCGCTCGATGCGGTTTCTTCTTCGAACACGGGGCGAGACGAGCTGTGTCCGTTGCGATCGCGTCATCGCCGACGGCGAGGTGTACGTCGAGCGCGACTCGATCGACGCCAAGAACACCCCGGTCCGCCTCCCGCTTCATCCAGAGTGCGCGCTCGACGTCGACACGATCGGCGCGGCGCAAGCGCTCGAGCGCTTCGATCAGGGGTTGTTCGGCCGGTCCGATCAGGGGTTCGAAGGCCGCGCAGCCTTCGCCGAGCTCGCGACGACACGAACCATTGGGATCGCGCATCGCCGCGGACAAAAGTGCACCCGAACCTCGGACTCCTCGATCGGCGCGTATCGAGTGCACCCGCCATCGAGGCCGCGAATCGACGAGCCGAGCTGCACTTCGCCTGCCATGGACCTCGCGGGGCGACCTCGCGTGCGCGTGCTCGTCGCGGGCAGCGCTTGCTCGACCACGCGCACGTCGGGACGAACGTTGCAGTCGTTGCTCCCTGCGCGCTCGTGGGCGTCTCCCAAGCGCGAGTACGTGTTCGTGACCGAGACGTCGGCGTTCGAGTTTCCCGACGACGATCCCGCGCAGCCGATCGTAGGGACGCTGTACATGCCCATCGCGACGACGGGATCGGTGGTCGAAGGTGCCCAGGACGTGAGCGCGTGGAGCGCCCTCGGGGCACCTGCCCCCATCCTCTGGCTCATCGGAGTGAGCAGCAACAAGCCCAGGGACGAGCACACGATTCGCTTTCGCGAGCTGATGGATCACTTCGGCTACGACGGCGACGAGTGCGCGGTGCTTTGCGCGCCCAAGATCACACGAGCGGCGCTCGATCAGCTCGTCCTGGCCATGGACGAGCGCTTCGACGGAAGCGAAGTGCGCGCCCCAGAGAACCCCTGGGCAGCCCTCGCCGAGCGACTTCGAAGCGACATCCGCGACCGGATCGAGCATCGCTACAAGGGACCGCACCTCACGCTTGGGCACCGGCTCGCGCCGCTGCAGATCACGCACGACAGAAGGAGCAACGCGATCACCGACGAGTGCGCGTCGATGCTCCTCGACCGGCGAGAGCTCGAGCTCGCGGCCATGCTGCTCTGCGGGCAGATCGTCTTGGATCGCCTTTGTTTCGAGCGTTGGCTCGAGCAGTGGTGGACGGACACCGGCAACATCTACTCGTTCTCGCTGGTGATCGCGGCGTTCGAGCGATTGTTCAGCGAGAGCGGCGTCGGACTGTTGCTCAAGCTCGCGCCGAAACCGTTCGTCCGGATCACCCCGTTTCAGCTCTCGCAGCTCTTCGCGGTGCTGCGGTGGCAGTCGTCGGCCAAGGACCTCCCCGCGATCAGGCAGCTGCTCGCGGATCGAGCGGACGACCTCGTGTTCGAGGCCACCGTTCGACGAGCGCTCGAGGAGCTAGGAGAGCAAATCGTCGCAGACCAAGACCCGCGCAACGGCTACGATTGGTGAGCTCAGCGAGACCAGTCGTCGATCCCCAGTCGCGCGGTGCGCCCTTCGCCCTCTGCGGGAACGAGCGTCTTGTCCACCGCGACGAGCTCGCCGCGGACGCAGTCGCTCAGGCGCGGCGCCGCTTCGGGCGCGCCTTTCACGACGCGATCGAGCTGCATCGCGCGAAGCGGGTCGCGCGCGGGTGCGCCCTCGGCGAGCGGGGGTTCGGGCGCACACAAAAATGCCTCGGACTTTCCCTTGGTGGGACGCAGGCCGCTGACGAGTCGAGCGCTCACCCACGAGCCGTCCCACGCGCGCTCGTGCGAGAGGCGCCCTGCCTGCTTGCGAATCGTGAGGTAGCTGTAGGTCAGCCCTTGATAGCGAAGACCCGCGCCGCGAGCGACGTCCGCGAGCCAGTTGGGAAGATCCACCTCGACGTCGTCGTGACACCAGTCCCGCTCGCGCGCCAACATCGGGCACGCTTCGCCATGCGTGCACGGGCCGAACACAAAGAGCCCCCGCTGAGCGATCGCCTCGCGGGCGCGCTGAAGGGTGCGGGCCTCGCGCTGCGTCGCGGGCTCGATGAGCACGATCGCTCCGTCGTCCGAGAGGGGGGCGCGCTCAGCGAGCGCCGCGATCCACTCGGCGACGCGCTCGGCGCGCTGGGGCTCGTCGCGCTCGACCGAAGACCGAACGTCCTCGGCGCGCAGCGCCTCGGTGCACACGTTGCTCACGAGAATCAGGTCGAACGCCGGCAAATCCTGTAGGGACCGATCGATCCCAACTGGGGACCGATCGGTCCCATCGGGATTCGCCGAGAAATTCGCGATGTTTCCGTCGCGGGTCGTCGGGCGAGGCGCCTCGGGCGGCAGCAGGCCCGCGCGCTCGAGCTGGTCGAACACCGTGCGCAAGAGCGCGAGCGCCTCTCGGTCCGCGTCGACGCACTCGAGCCTCGACGCCCGAGCGCCCAGCGAGTCGAGCGCCAGGAGCGCTCCGAGCGCGCTCGCGCCGACGCCCGCGCCGACGTCGAGCACAGAGAGCGCCCGGTCGGGCAGCGCACCGCCGCGAACGAGCTCTGCGATCGGCGCGACCACTTTGTGCGCGTCCCGCGGGAGAAAAAAGAGCGTTCGCGCCGCGAGCTCGTCGCCTTTGGCGAGGGACTGAGCCTCCCCCGAGTACTTGCGAGACACGCGCTCGACCAGCGCCGAGAGCGTTCGTTGATCGAGCTTGCGGCCGAGCGCCGAGGTGAGCGCCTGGCGAAACGCTTCGGACAGCGGTGCGATTCTGTGCGGACCCATCGTTGGCGCGGGAGACTACCCCGAAGCGTCGCTCGGTTCGTGCTCGTGCTGGTGATGGGTGTCCGGAAAGTGCGCGTGCGCGTGCACGAGGCGCTCGTGCTCGTGCTCGTGCTCGTGCCCTTCGAACACCGCGATGCCTTCGGCGTGCTCGTGTCGATGATGCCCGTCATCGTGGCGGTGACCGTGACGGTGCCGCGTCGGCGGGTGCTCGTGCGAGTGCTCGTGCTTCTCGGTCCCGTGAAGATACAGCGCGATGCCCATGAGCGCGCTTGCGACGACGAGCGCGACGGTGAGCGGCTCGCGCGCGACGAAGAGAGACAATCCCGCCCCGATGAAGGGCGCCGCCGAAAACCAGGACCCCGTGCGCGCCGCGCCCAGGTGTCGCAGCGCGAGCACGAAGCACAAGAGGCTCACGCCGTAGCTGAGCAACCCGACGAAGAGGCTGACAGCGACCATCGTGCCGCCGGGCCACCGGGCGCCGAGCGCGAGCGCGATGGCGAGGTTGACCGCGCCAGCGACAGAGCACTTGACCGCGACGACCAGGCGCGGGTCGGCGTCGGAGACCTTGCGGGTGAAATTGTTGTCGATCGCCCAGCACAAGCACGCGATCGCGATCGCGACGGGCCCTGTGATCGTCGGAGCGCCGTGCACCTGCCCGGGCCACGCGAGGACCGAGCTGGCCACGAGCACGAGGCCCATGCCCGCGGCCAGTCGACGATCGATCTGCTCGCCGAAGACGCGCCACGCGACAAACGCGGTGAAGACCGACTCGAGGTTGAGCAAGAGCGACGCGACCCCGGCCGGCGTCGCGCGAAGGCCGTAGAGCAACGCGAGGGGCCCGAGCACGCCGCCAAAGAGGGTGGCGCCCGCCAGCCAACGGGCGTCGCTTCGAACGAGCCCGGCGCCGCGGCGCGCGAGGCCCAGCGAGAGCGCGAGGCCGACTCCCGCGCCGAGGTACAAGAGCGCCGCGAGCAGCGCCGGCGTAACGCGCGACAACAGCAAGCGCGAGAGGGGGGTGCTCGCGCCAAAGAGCACCGCCGCGGCGATCGCGTACAGAATGCCTCGTGTGGGCGGCGAGTCGGTGCGGCGCTGGAGAGGCAAGCCCCGCGGACGATACCGCAGAGCCAACCACCGGCGCAGTTGGTATGCTGAGCGCTTCTGGTGAGCGAAGTTCGCAGCGAGATGGAGCGCTACCTCGAGGCATTGCCGGACGGGCTCGACTCCTATCCCCAGTGCCTCATCAAGGGCGTGATCGCGCGAATGGTGATCGAGCGGCTCCCCAGAAACCGCGCGCTCTCCGAGCTGCCGCAGCCGCTGCGACACCTCGTCGAGTTCGCGCCGTTGCCGACAGAATGGGCTCCCGAGGTGCACACGACGGCCCTGATCCTCTACTCGGTGCAGACGGTGTACGGCTCGATCGACTCGTTCGTTCGGCGCGCGTACGAGGACAACGTGGCGCTGCTCGACTCGATGACGTACCGGCTGCTCTTTCGGCTGGTCGGTCCGCGGCGCCTCATCGAGCACGCGCCCTCACGTTGGGCGGTCTTTCACCGAGGGAGCGAGCTCGTGGTGACCGAACGAGCCCGCTCGTCCAACCGCGTGGTGCTTCAGCTTCGTACGCCGCCAAAGCTCTTTCCCCCGGTGCTGGCTCACACCCACTCGAGCAGCTTTCGCGCGGCGCTCGAGTGCGCCGGCGCCAAGAACGTCCGCATCGAGTTTACGCAGAAGGACTCGAGCACGATCGAGTATCGAGGCTGGTGGGACTGACCGAGACTCACGCGCCGCGGACCGTCGCGACGAAGCGCGCGCCTCGAGCCCGCGGGGCCGGATCGACGAAGACGTCTCCCCCGTGCGCCCTCGCGATGTCCCTCGCGATGGCGAGCCCGAGGCCCGTCCCGTCGGAGCCCTCGCTCGAGCTGCGGTAGAAGGGCTCGAAGATCTTCTCGCGTTCGTCGTCGCGGACGCCGGGCCCTTCGTCCTCGACGGACAGCTCGATCAGGGTCCCTCGCCGCTCGATCGAGATCGTCACGTCGGTCCCTTCGGGGCCGTGACGGATCGCGTTTTCGACGAGGTTGCGCAGCATTCGCTCGAGGTCTCGCGGGTGGCCGTCGCACTCGCAGCGCTGCGCGTTCGAGCGCAGCGAGACCTTGCGAGACTGCGCGAGCGGAGCGGTGTCCGAGAGCACCGAGGCCAACGAGTCTTCGAGCGACACGCGCTCGGAGGGGGTCGTCGAGACCGCGCTGATCCGCGCGAGCTCGAGCAGGTCTTCGCTGAGCTGCTTGAGCCGCCTCGTCGCTTCGAGGGCCTCTTCGATCGAGGACTTGTACTCCTCGGCCGAGCGCGAGCGGCGGAGCGCGTGCGAGAGCTCTCCGTAGAGCATCGTGAGCGGCGAGCGGAGCTCGTGCGCGGCGTACGCGATGAAGCGCTGCTGCGAGGTGACGAGCAGCGCGAGGCGCTCGATCATGGCGTCGATATCCTGTGCAAATCGCGCGATTTCACGGTCGTTTGTGCGCGATCCGATGCGCGCCGAGAGGTCCCCGTCGGCCACCATCCGCGCGACCTCTGCGATGCGCCGCTGCTCGCTCGTGAACACACGAACGATGCCCGTCGCGAGCAGCGTGGTCCAGAGCACCGCCACCAAGAAGGCGACCACCATCGCGCGCAGAAGGAGCGTCGCGTCGCCGTCGAGGTCGCTCCGGGGAACAGCGAAGAAGAGCTCGAGCCGTCTTTCTCCAGGGACGGCGACCCACACGGCGCGCAGGGCTCCGTCGCGCACAGCGACGTCGAAGGGCGCGTCGAAGGCGCGAACGCGGGGCGCGAGCAGCCTGCCCTCCATGGTCGTGCTCTGCGCGACGCGGCGCGAGCTGTCGAGCACCGCGGCGAACGGCGCGAGGGGACCCACTTGATTGGCCGCCGGCCCAGGAAGGTTCGAGAGCGCGATGACGGCCGAAGGTTGCTCCGAGAGCATCCTCGCCTCGGTGCGCGCGGCGCTCAGCAACGCGTCGTCGAGCTGACGCTCTTGCGAGCGATTGAAGGACAAGTACACCGCGAAGAACGCTCCCCCCAACGTCAAGAGCGTCAGCACGAGCACCGCGGCGACGAGGCGGCTGCGGCTGCTCATGTCGCGTCGACCCGCAGTCGATACCCCATGCCGCGGACCGTCTCGATGAGCGAGGCTCCGTCGCCGAGCTTGTCGCGCAGACGCGAGACGTGAACCTCGACGAAATTCGAGCTCGGGTCGAAGTTGGTCTCCCACACGCGAGAGAGCAGCTCGGAGCGCGTGACCACTTTTCCCGCGTGATAGACGAGGTGAAGCAGCAGCGCGTACTCGCGCGTGGTCAGGTCTAACGCCGCGTCGCGATAGCGAACCTTGCGCGCGACGCGGTCGATTTCGATCGGGCCGGCGCGGAGCTTCCCGTGCCCGGTCGCGCGACGAATGAGCGCGTGCACGCGAGCGACGAGCTCTTCGACGTCGAACGGCTTGACGAGAAAATCATCAGCGCCCGCCTCGAGCCCGACGACGCGCTCGCGCACCTCCCCCCTGGCCGTGAGCATCAAGATCGGCACGAGGCAGCCCCCTTGTCGAAGTTCGCGACAAACCGCGAGCCCGTCTCGCTCGGGGAGCATCCAATCGAGGATGACCGCGTCATATCCGCCTGTCGCCGCCTGGCGGGCCCCGTCAGCGCCGTTGTGGCAGCAGTCCACGACGAAGCCTTCTTCCGACAGCACGCGGCTCACGAAGCCTGCGAGCCGCTTGTCGTCTTCGACTACGAGGATCTTCACAGACACGAGGTATTCCCGCTCCCGCGCCCGTTCGCAACCGCGACGAGCGTCCCGCGTCTCGTCCGACCGAGAACCTTACGAACTCGTCATCCTGCCGTCATGCAATACAGCGGTACGTGCACTAGTTGCATTCGGGTCCATGTGTAGTTTCCTTTCGTGCCGGGGCGTCGCGGCGACGATGCTGGCGCTGTTGTGTTGGCCCGCAGCGAGCAACGCCCAAGAGAGCGCCCGATCCGACGAGCTTCGCCGATGGGACGACGCGCGGGTCGTCGCGCGGGCGTCGCAGCACAGCCCCGAGGTGCTCCGCGCGCGCTCGGCGCTCTATGAAGCGCACGCGCTCGCGATGTTTTCGCGCGTTCCCAGGGTGGGCAATCCCACGATCGGCGTGCGCGCCATGGTCGGGCTCCCCGATCCCGCGGCGGCGACCTACGCGCTGCTCGTGGGGATGCCCATCGATGTCTCTGGCGCGCGAGGACACTTCGGGACCGAGGCGCGATGGGCGATTCGCGAGGCAGATGCCCGGGTCGACGTCGCGATGGAAGAAGCCTGCGCGAGCGCCAGAGAGGCCTGGGCCGACACAGGGGCGGCCGACGCGGCACTCGCGATCGCGACCGCGCGACGACGCACGGCAGAGGATTTGCTGACCGCGACACGAACGCGCCTCGCGGCGCAGGCCGCCACCGCGCTCGACGTCGCCCTCGCAGAGAGAGAGTCCGCCGCCGCTGAATCTGCGGTGGTCGCCGCGACCCGCGCCCGCGAAGAAGCCGCCGCGCGGCTGCGAGAGCAGCTCGGGCTCGCGCCGACGGCCACCGTCGCAGTGACACCGATCAATGCGCCCGCGATGCCCGTCGGGCTGAGCCGCGAACGAGCAGCGCAGCTCGCGCTGAGCCGCCGTCGAGAGCTCGTCGCTCACGCTGCCGCAGCGCAGCGACTTCGGACGAGCTCGACGCGACTGCATCACGAGGCCACAGCGCCGCTGTTCATCGCGGGTGAGGTCGAGTGGCAGGGCTACTCGCAGGCGTCTGTCGGGCTCTCTGCGCAGTGGTCGTTGCCCGTCGCCCTCACCAATCAGGGAGAGCGCGCGACGGCAGAGGCGCAGGCGCGCGGCGAAGACGACCTGCGCTCGATCACAGAGCGCGTGATCGGGCAGCGCGCGGTCGCCGCGTGGACAGCGCTCGAGCTTCGCTTGTCCGAGCTCGCAGTGCTCGATCAGCGCTCGATTCCCACGGCAGAGCGAGTGCTCGCGCTGACCGAAACCCTCTACCGGAGCGGAACTGTGGACGTCTATCGATTGCTGCGCGCGCGGGACGATCTGTTCGCCGAACAATCGCGGCGCGTAGAGCTCTTGCGCGAAGCCTGGCGCGCGCGCATCGCGCTCGATCGCTCGATCGGAAGGAGCGAGCCGTGAGCCCTGTCATTCGTGCACGACGCTGGCCCGCGACGATGGCGCTGCTCGCGATGACCGTGGGCGGAGGCTTCTCGCTCGGCTACTACGTCGCGAGTCGCAAGACGCCGCCCGTCGAACCGCAGCGCGCCGCCGCGCGACCCGCTCCCGAAGTGCCGCGCGTGCGCCTCCCCGATGGGCTGCGCCAGCACGCCGGGGTGCGCACCGAAGCGCTTCGCTCGAGAACGCTCGCTCCGACGCTCGAGCTCGGAGGAACCGTCGAGTTCGAGCCCGACCGCGTCGCGGAGGTCGGCGGTCGGCTCGCGGGACGCGTGGCGCGCGTGTTCGTTCGCCTGGGGGACGCGGTGCGCGTCGGCGATCCGCTGGTCACCGTCTCGAGCCCATCGCTCGGCGAGCTGTTGTCGTCGTCGCTCACGGCCAGAGCGCAGCTCGTCGCCGCGCGCGCGCAGGTCGCGCGCCTCGCAGGGCTCGCGCAACAGCAGCTCGCGACCGCTGTAGAACTCGATGAGTCACGGGCTCGCGTGGCGTCGCTCGGCGCCGAACAGCGAGGCATCGAGCAGCGGCTCATCGCCATGGGCGCCCGCCCTGGGGATCTGGGAAGCGCGTCTGCAGGCGTCACGCTTCGCTCTCCGATCGCAGGCCGCGTGGTCGAGCGACACGCGCTCGTCGGGCAGGTGATCGACCCGACCCAAACGATGATTCGCGTGGCGGATCTCTCGCGCGTGCTCGTGATGCTGCGCGTGTTCGAGCGAGACGTCGCGCGCATCGCGACCGGGGACCCCGTCGCGATCAGCGCAGAGACGCACGCGGACATCGCCTTCGCGGGCACCGTCGCGCGCGTGGACGCGACGATCGACCGCGAGACCCGCACAGCGCGCGTGGAGGTCGCGATCGACAACCGGGACGAGCGGCTGCGACCCGGGCAGTTCGTGACGGCGCGCGTCGAGCTTCGCGGGGGAAATCGCACGGGAATCACCGTTCCACGCTCGGCGATCATCTTGCTCGAAGGGCAGCCAACGATCTTCGTCGAGGTCGAGCCCTGGGTGTTCGAGCCGAGGCCCGTCGCGACGCGCGGCGGAGACGGAGCGAGCGTCGAGCTCGTGCGCGGCGCCAACGACGGCGAGCGCGTCGCGATCGAGGGCGTGTTCGCGCTCAAGAGCGAGCTGCAGAGGTAAGGCCGCCAATGTTGTCATCGATCATCGACAGCGCGATTCGTCATCGAATCACGGTGCTGGCCTTCGCGTTGCTCGTGCTCGTCGCGGGCGTGTTCGCGGCGGGGCGGCTGCCGATCGACGCGGTTCCGGACCTGACCAACGTCCAGGTGCAGGTCCTGACGGACACCCCGGGACTGACCGCGGAAGAGATGGAGCGCTTCGTCACGCGCCCGGTCGAGCGCGGGCTCACGGGGCTTCCGTCGCTCGAAGAAGTGCGCTCGATCACCCGCGAAGGAACCTCGGCGGTCACGGTGATCTTCAGCGAGGGCACCGACCCGTGGTTCGCGCGGCAGTTGGTCATGGAGCGGCTGGGGGCGATCTCGGGGGAGATTCCGTCGCAGTACGGCCGCCCCGAGCTCGGTCCGGTCACGACGGGCCTCGGCGAGATCTACCAGTTTGTTCTCAAGAGCGACCGGCACTCGCCGATGGAGCTTCGCACGATGCTCGACTGGGACGTCGGGCCGGCGATCCAGAGCGTCCCGGGGATCATCGAGGTCAACTCGTTTGGCGGCGCGAAGCGGCAGTACGAAGTGGTGGTCAACCCTGCGCAACTGCTCGCCCATCGCGTGACCTTGTCGCAGGTGTTTCGCGCGCTGGCGCGAGACAACGTGAACGTGGGCGGGGGCTACGTCGAGCGCGGCGCAGAGATGTACGTGCTGCGCGGCGAGGGGCAGTTTCGCGACCTCGATGACATTCGCGAGGTCGTAGTGAGCACGGGCACCAACGGAACACCGGTGCTCATCCGGCACCTCGCCGAGGTGCGAGTCGGCGCCGCGCTCGCGCAAGGCGTGGTCACGCAGGACGGTCGCGGCGAGGTCGTGTGCGCGCTGGTCCTGATGTTGGCCGGGCAGAACTCGCGCACGGTCGTGAGCGACCTGCACACGAAGATCGAGCAGATCCGCCGAGGACTGCCGGCGGGCGTACGCATCGAGACCGTCTACGATCGAAAGCAGTTCATCGATCGAACGCTGAAGACCGTGGCGACCAACCTGCTCGAGGGCGCGGTGCTGGTCTCGCTGGTCGTTCTGGCGTTTTTGCGCACGCCGCGCGGGGCGCTCCTGGTGACGCTGGGCATTCCGTTCGCGATGTCGATCGCGATCTTCGGGATGCTCGCCACGGGGATCACCGGAAACCTCATGTCCCTCGGCGCGATCGATTTCGGCTTCCTGGTCGACGGGCCGATCGTGATGCTCGAAGCGGCGATCGCCGCGATTGCGGTGAGGACCAGCGACGACCCCGCGGCGGTGCGCGAAGACGTGATCGCGGCGATCCATCGCGTCGCGCGGCCGGTGGTGTTCGCGGTCGCGATCATTCTGCTGGTGTATTTGCCGCTTTTGTCGCTGCGGGGCGTCGAGGGCAAGATGTTTCGCCCGATGGCGGCGACGATGGCGCTGGCGCTGGGCGGCTCGCTCGTGTTCGCGCTCATCGTGTTTCCCGCGGCGGCGGTGACGTTCTTGGGGCCGAGCGCGGTCAAGGGACACCACGAGCACGAGGACCCGAATCATCCGGGGCGTTACGCGCGGTTGGTGCGCTGGATTCTTGGCAGACGCGTGTGGGTGCTGCTGGCGTGCTCGGCGCTGGCGCTCAGCGTCGTGCCCGTGGCGGGGTCGTTGGGTGCGGACTTCGTTCCGCGCATCGACGAGGGCGACGTGTACGTGCGGATCCGGCGCATCCCGAGCATCGGGCCGACGGAAGCGCGAAGGCTCGACCTCGCGGCCGAGCGTGTGTTGTCGCGGTTTCCCGAGGTGGTCACGACGCTCGGGACGACCGGTCGCGCCGAAGTGGCGCTCGATCCCGTGGGCATGGACAACACGGACATCCTCGTCCACCTGCGCCCGCGCGCAGAGTGGCGAACGACGCAGGACCCCGTGGCGCTGCGCAACCTCTTCAAAGAGGCGGTCGAGCGGGAGATTCCCAGCACGTTCGCGTCGGTCTCGCAGCCCATCGAAGACAAGACCAACGACATGATCTCGGACTCGCCTGCGGACATCGCGATCAACATCAGCGGCGAGGACATGCAAGCGCTGGTGGACATCGGCGCGCGCGTCGGTCAGGTCGTTCGCGGGATCCGCGGCGCGGGCGACGTTCGCGTCGAGCGCGCTGTCGGGTTGCCCATGGTCGCGGTGCGCGCGGATCGACGGCGCGCGGCGCGATACGGGATCGCGACAGAGGACGTCCTCGGCGCGATCGAAGCGGTGAGGATCGGGCGCGAGGTCGGCACGGTCTTCGAGGGCCCCCGCCGCTTCGATCTCCGCGTTCTTCTCTCGTCCGGAACGCAGGCCAACCGCCTCCCCGACCTCCCCATCGGAACCAACGACGGCCAGGCCATCCCGCTCTCGCAGCTCGCCACGGTGAGCGAAGAAGAGGGCATCGCTCAGATCCGCCGCAGCCAGCGGCAACGACGCATCTCGGTCGAGGTCAACCTCCGAGGCCGCGACCTCGTGAGCTTCGTCGAAGAAGCGCGCGCCGCGGTCGAACGCGACGTTCGCGTCCCCAGCGGATACAGCATCGGGTGGGCGGGGCAGTTCGAGAACTTCGAGCGCGCGAAAGAGCGGCTCGGCCTGCTCGTGCCCGTGAGCCTCGGGATCATCCTGGGGATGCTGTATTTTCTCTTCGGAAACCTCCGCTACTCCCTGGCGGTCTTCGCGTGCGTGCCCTTCGCGCTCGTCGGCGGGATCGTCGCCCTCGCGATGCGCGGCATGGCTTTCAGCATCCCCGCTGCGGTCGGAATGATCGCCCTCTGCGGCATCGCCGTGCTCAACGGCGTGGTGATGGCGAGCGAAGTGCATCGTCGCAAGGAGTTGGGAGCCACCGTCGACGAAGCGCTCTCGTCGGGCGCGGCCGCAGTGCTCAGACCGTTGCTCCTCACGGCCTCCGTCGCAGCGCTGGGCTTTCTGCCGATGGCGCTATCGAACTCCGCGGGCAGCGAGGTGCAGCGGCCGCTCGCCACCGTCGTGATCGGCGGCCTGGTCTCGAGCACGCTGCTCGGATTGGTGCTGCTCCCCGCGGTGCTGAGAATGTTCTCGAAGGACGAGCCCTCCGAGAGCGAGGTCGAGAGCGGCACGGCCGAGTAAGAGGCGGATAGGATGGGGTATGGGGCATCGGCGCCGAAAACTCCACGGCATAACAAGCGAGTTGGAGTTGCAAATCGAGAGACGAAACGACGGTTGACATCGAGCCGCGCGGCGGCCCCCACCCGCGCTGCCGCGCGCCCCGCCCCCGCCTGAGACGGCAGGGGCGGCGGCTTGGCGTTGATGAATCCTGG